>JBEVIH010000206.1:0-19434 GCA_040510815.1 Xanthobacteraceae bacterium
GAGACCCGCAACTTCGACGGCACCGCAGTGGTGATCTTCCAGCCCGCCGAAGAGGGCGGCGCCGGCGGCAAGGCCATGGTCCAGGACGGCTTGATGGACCGTTTCCGGATCGAGGAAGTCTACGGCATGCACAATTATCCGGGGCTTCCGGTGGGCGAGTTCGCACTGCGGCCGGGGCCGCTGCTGGCTTCGGCCGACCGCCTCACGATCGAGATCGAAGGCCGCGGCGGGCATGCCGCGCGGCCGCACTTCTCGATCGATACGATCCTGGTGGGTGCCCAGATCGTCAGCCAGATCCAGTCGATCGTCGCCCGCAACGTCGATCCGCTGCACGCGGCGGTGATCTCGATCTGCGTGTTCCAGGCGGGCACGACCGACAACGTCATTCCGCAGACGGCGCTGCTGCGCGGCACCGCGCGCAGCCTCACCCCCGAGGTGCGGGACCTGCTCGAGCGGAGATTGCACGAGGTGGTGGAAGGGACCGCGCGGCTTTACGGCGCCACCGCCAAGCTGACCTACAAGCGCGACTACCCGGTCACCCGCAACCACGAACGGCAAGCCGCCTTTGCGGCCGACATTGCGGCGCAGGTGGTGGGCAGCGAGCGGGTCGACCACGACGTGGCGCCGGTGATGGGCGCGGAGGACTTCTCGTTCATGCTGGAGGCGCGCCCGGGCGCCTTCATCTTCGTCGGCAACGGCGACAGCGCCGGGCTGCACCACCCCGCCTACGACTTCAACGACGAGGTGATCCCGATCGGCACCTCGTATTGGGTCAAGCTCGTGGAAACGGCGCTGGCGAGATGAAGTTTCCCGTCATTCCGGCCGAGTGAGCGTAGCGAGCGAGGGCCGGAATCCATAACCACAGGCCGTCCGATTGGACGCCGTCGTCGAATAAAGCGACCTTCGGTGGTTATGGATTCCGGGCTCGCGCCTTTCGGCGCGCCCCGGAACGACGGGCAGGTTACTGCGCCGCCTCGACCCGGTTGTCGGTCGGAAGCTGCGCCGGGGTCTCGGCCACGACGGCCGGACGCGGCAAGGTTTCGGCGACTTTCGCCTCCACGCTGCGCCAATAGGCAAATTCGTTGAAGCGCGAGCCTTCGACCGCGGCGATCGCGACCGCCGCCAGGAACGGCACGCTCTGCACCACCAGCACCAGCGCGAAGATGTTGATCTCGTGGATTTCCTTGTAATTGGTGACCGCCACGGTGGCGGCGCCGATCAGCAAGAGCCCGCCCATGACCGCCTCCCAGAACGCCGGAAAGTCCGGTCCCTTGCGGGTGGCGCCGCCCTTGGCGGTGCGCGCGAACGGCAGGCTTTCCTTCCAGACGCCGTAGCCGACCGCGCGCGCCACCGTCCACTGCACCGACATGGCGGCGAGCACCGCACCCAGCATCTGGCCCAGCGGAATGGCGACGCGCAGCCGGTAGAGCGCGACGAAATGGGCGAGCGACACGACGAAGGCGGCGAGGATCGGGATGGTGAGGATCTTGTCGGGGATGGCGATGCCGGCGAAGGCCACCACCGGCACCCAGATCAGATTGAGGATCGCGACCGCGACGCCGATCGATTCCGCGCCCAGCCAGTTGAGCCAGCCGAGCGCGTATTCGCGCTTCTGCTCCGGCGTCAAGCCGCGCGCGCGCGGCAGCAGCCGGCGCCAATGCTTTCTGAGGATCTGGAAGCCGCCATAGGCCCAGCGATGGCGCTGCTTCTTGTATGCCTCGAACGTGTCGGGCAGCAGCCCGTGGCCATAGCGGCGGTTGGTGTAGTGGACCTGCCAGCCGTGCTCGAGCACGGTGAGGCCGAGGTCGGTGTCTTCGACGATCGTGTCGCTCGACCAGCCGCCTGTCGAGACGAGCGCTTCGCGGCGGATCAGGCACATGGTGCCGTGCACGATGATGGCGTTGGCTTCGTTGCGCTGGACCATGCCGATGTCGAAGAAGCCGGCATACTCGCCGTTCATCGCATTGTGCATGATGGTGCGCAGGCCGTCGCGGTGGTCCTGTGGCGCCTGGATCATGCCGACCTTCGCATCGGCGAAGACCGGCACCAGCTCCTTGAGCCAGTCCGGATGCAGCACGTAGTCGGCGTCGATGACGCCGACTATCTCGGCGTCGGCGGCGGTATGGGCGAGCGCCAGGCGCAGCGCGCCGGCCTTGTAGCCGCTCACCCCGTCCTCGTTGACGAACTTGAACCGTTCACCGAGCGCGCGGCAATGATCCTCGATCGGGCGCCAGAAGGCCGGGTCGGGCGTGTTGTTGATCACGACCACGCATTCGAAATTCGGATAGTCGAGCCGCGCGACCGAATCGAGCGTGGCTTTGAGCATCTCGGGCGGCTCGCGATGCGCCGGAACGTGGATCGACACCTTGGGCGCGAAGCCTCCCGGGCCCGATAGCCCCGCGGCGATCAGGCGGCGCGGGCCGCGTCCGAACGCGATCGTCGCGATCTCCTCGATGCGGGCGAGGGCGATGACGACCAGCGGAATGAGCAGCGCGATGCCGAGCCCGAGCGCGAAGGCCGCGCCGGGCACGAAATAATGGCTGGCCCAGAAGGCGAACACGGTGGCGAACCAGGCGCCGACCACATTGGCGGCGATCGCCAGCACGACCGCCTCGCCGACGGTGGTGCGGGCGCGCGTCAGCAACGGCAGCGACAACAAGAGTCCAAGCAGGACGGCGAGCCCGGCCTCCTTCCAGTGATCGGGATCATGGACCAGCCCGTTCCAGGCAAACTTGGCGTTGCGCGAGGCGTCGAACACGCCCCAATACATGCCGACGCCGCCTTCGTTGGTCTTCCACGGCTGGTCGAAGGCTTCGATCACGTTGTAGTCGATGCCGAGCGCCTCGGCGCGCGCCACGAATTCGCGCAGCACGGCAGCCTGTTCGATGCGCCCCGGGTTGGCGGCGTGCATGTTGTAACCGGCGCTCGGCCAGCCGAACTCGGCGATCACGACGCGTTTGCCGGGATGCACACGCCGCAGCTCGTTGTAGGCTGCGATGCTGCGGTCCACCACTTTCTCGGCCGGAATTCCAACCCAGAATTCGAGGATGTGAGCGGCGATGAAATCGACCGCTGAGGCGAGCTTCGGGTGGTCAATCCAAACAGTCCAGATTTCGCCGGTGGTAACCGGGACCGGGCTCATCCGCTTCACGCGTTGAACGAGCTTGATGAGCTCGTCGACCGTCTTCTCGGCGCGCAGCGTCGTTTCATTGCCGACCACGATCGCGTTGATGTTGCTGTGCCGGCGTGCGAGCGCGATCGCCGACTGGATTTCCCGCTCGTTGCGGGCTTCGTTCTTGTCAATCCAGATGCCGAGCGTGACCTTGAGGCCGAACTCGGCCGCGATCGCCGGCACCAGCTCGACGCCGCCGGTCGAGCTGTAGGTGCGGATCGAGTGGGTATAGGGGCTGATCAGCTTGAGGTCGGCGCGGATCTGTTGCGCCGTCGGCTGGTCGCCGTAATCGGGGTGCTGCGATCGGGTGAAGGGCGAGTACGAGATGCTGGCGAGCGGCAAATCGACGGTGGCGACCGAGTGTTGCCGATGGAGCAAGGTCCATAGACCGGCATGCACGCAGACGACGAGCGCCACCACAGCAGCGACGGTGCGCATACGAGAGCTACCACGCGGGGCAGAAAAACAGGGACCCGAACCCGTCCCCTAGGTTCGACCAAGACCGCCTTGAAGCCGACATTACCTTAGTCGCGGACATTCGATCAAGTAGCCAACAGTCATGGCGCTTTCAAGAACCACAACAACGCAACAAAAAAAATGTTCCGCAACAATCTAAACAGTCATTCTGAATATTCGTACAGCTTAGCGCGCGCGCTCCTGAACGTTTGTACAGAATAGTGCGGCGCGCAGAAAATGCGACTCCATTGTTCAAATCCGTCGTCTGCTGTCGCGCCGCGAGGAGCAGACATCCGCCCGTTGCAGCGATTGGATTGCACCCTGCGCTCAACCGGATTGTGTCGAGGTCGTGCGCCGACCGACCGCCGATCGGGCATTTTGGCCAAACAAACCCAACTGAAAGGCCAATGATTACAACGCGGGCCTTGCGCGTCGGTCGAATGTCTCCCGCGCCACCCGCGCCAGCCATGTCAAGCTGCGATTGAGCCGAGGCGGTGCCGCAACGGGTCGGAAGCGGTCAGGCTCGTTGGCGGCATTTTGGCCAAACAAACCCGATGGGTGAAAGCCCAATAATTACAATGCCGGCCCGGCATTTGGTCGAAAATCAGATGAGGGCGAACGATGCCGCCGCCGCGCCGATCGGTCATTCAATCAAGGGTGCGGCTCGCCGCGGCAATGCTGCCAGCGCGAATGCTGCTAGCGGTTGGTGGTGCCGACCGGCGCCGCCGCCGTGCCCTTGGCCTCGAAATTGGGGTTGATCCAGCAGGCGTGGACGCGGTTGTTGAGCGTGTCGGCGGCCTTATCGGCGGCCTTCTGGTCGATGCTTCCCTGGCGGACCAGGCAGCGGAAGGTCATCTGGATGTGGCCGGACGGGCAGCCGAAGCGGTCGTAGAGGTCGAGATGCCGGAAGGCGGTGTCGAGATCGTCTTTCCAGAGCAGGCTCACCACCCGCCGACCGAGCCAGAGGCATTCGGGATTGGCGGCGGGACCGCCAAGGTGCTTCTCGGCGTCGGCGAATTCATCGACCTTCTTGGGAGGATCCTTGCCGTCGCCGACCGGCTTCTCCGCGGCCTTGGGATCGACGCTCTGCGCCGGCGCCTGATCGACCGCGACGAAAAGCATCGCAACGCCCAGCGCAGCGGCGAGCATACGCATACCGAGAAGGTGCATGGCTACTCTGGAATTGTTGGGCCGTTTTGGCCGGTTGTTTCCTCCACATGCGGACCGGATTCGGTCAGCATTACGGCGAGGCCGCTGTCGGAGCAGAACGCAGAATGTCGACCCTGGTCCTCGTCCCACCGCACCGTCGCCGCTCCTGATTAAAGCAGCCGCGCGGCGGAACGCCAATATGGATTGCGCAAAAATCGCCTTCGGCGGTAGCGAAATCTTGCTTCGGCGCTGCCCAGCCGGCGCGCGCGGGTGCTCGCGCTTGGCAGTGCCGCCGTGGCACGATAAGCGAAGCAATATCGACCACGGGCGGGGATGCCGATGCGGCTTGCGACTGCGCTCTTCGCGCTTGCAGCATTGGCGATCGTGGCCTTCTGGGGCTGGCTCGGCGCCGCGGTCGAAATGCCGCAGTCGCCGCTCGCGGCGGGCGAGAAGCTCCACTGCATCTCCTATGCCCCGTTCCGCGCCGGCCAGGATCCGTTCGGGCCGGACGTCCCGATCGACCCCCGGCAGATCGAGCAGGACCTGGCCCAGCTCAAGCTGGTCACGGGGTGCGTGCGCACCTATTCGACCGACCACGGGCTCGACCAGATCCCCGAAATCGCGCGGCGCCACGGCCTCAAGGTGATGCAGGGGCTATGGCTGTCGAGCCTTCCCGACCTCACCCGCAAGCAGATCGAGACCGGGATCGCGCTCGCCAAGCGGTACCCCGACGTGATCCAGGCCGTGATCGTCGGCAACGAGGTCCTGCTGCGCGGCGAAATGTCGGCTACCGCACTGAGCCGGACCATCCGCGAGGTCAAGGCACAGGTGTCGATGCCGGTGACCTACGCCGACGTCTGGGAGTTCTGGCTGCGGCACCGGGACGTCGCCGCCGAGGTCGATTTCATCACCATCCATATCCTGCCCTATTGGGAGGATTTTCCGCTGGCGGCGCGGGATGCGGCGCCGCACGTCGACGCTATCCGCAAGCAGATCGTCGCCGCCTTTCCGGGCCGGGACATCTTCGTCGGCGAGTTCGGATGGCCGAGCGCCGGGCGCATGCGCGAAGCCGCCTTACCGGCTCCGGTCACCCAGGCGCGCGTCATGCACGAGGTGCTGGCCACCGCCAAACGCGGCAATTACCCAATCAACCTGATCGAGGCCTACGACCAGCCCTGGAAGCGGCAGCTCGAAGGCACGGTCGGCGGCCATTGGGGTCTCTACGACGCCTACCGGCGGCAGCCCAAGTTCGTCTGGGGCGGCACCGTCTCGAACCATCCGCAGTGGCGCTGGCAGGCCGGCGCGGGGGTGGGACTGGCGGCGCTGGTCTTCGCTGTCGCTATCGCGGCGCGGCGGCGATCCGCCGGCAGGCCGGAGGCGAGCCTATGGCTACGCGTCGCCGCCATCGCACTCCTGTCGGGCGGAGTGATCGGCTGGACGATCGCCAACGTGCCGCTCGAAAGCCTCACCATCGGCGACTGGATGCGCTCGCTCGCCTGGGCGGCGGCCGCGCTGCTCGCCCCGATCGTCGCCGCCGCGGCCACCGCGAGTGGAGTGGCCATCCCGAACTTTGCCCGCGTGCTCGCACGACGCGCGGAGCGCCCGCGCGATCCGCTGGCGCTGGCGCTCGGGGCCGTGCTGATCGTGGTGGTGGTGCTTTCGGTGCAGGCGGCGCTCGGCCTGGTCTTCGATCCGCGTTACCGCGATTTTCCGTTCGCGCCGCTCACCGGCGCGGCAACCCCCTTCGTACTGATCGCGGCCTGGGAGCTGCGGCTCAAGGCGCAGCGGCCGGCGGCTGAGACGGCGGCGGCGGCGACGCTCGCGCTGTCAGCGGTCTACATCGTGCTCAACGAGAGCCTGGCGAACTGGCAGGCGGTGTGGTTCTGCGCCGGCTTGATCGCGCTCGCGCTCACGTTGCTGCAGGCGCGGGACGTGCCAGGCTGAGGATGAGCAGCGCGGCCGCAAGTCCGGCGAGCCCGGCATTGTGCAGCACCAGCCCGAACGCAGCCGCCGCCAATGCGACCGCGACCAGGACGATCGAAGGACGCAGGAGATTGAGCAAGGCGACGCCGAGCGCCAGGAAGCCGAACACGCCGTTGTTGTAGAGCGCGATGACGGTGCGGAAGGTCGTGCACAGCCAGGTCTGCAGCCCGCCCTGGCAGGCGAGCGAGACGGTCGCGTATTCGATCGCCAGATAGCGCAGATAGAGCGCCTCGCCGAGCGCCAGGAAGCCGACGATCAAGAGAAAAATGGTCTGGCGCGCGCTCGGCAGGAACAGGCTGGATGGCATCACGGCACTATGTCGCCACTGCTGGCCGGCGACAATGAGGGCCTCAAAGCATTTTCAGGAAAAAGCCTGCCCCGGACTTAATCCGGGGCGGCAACCGGTTTCCGTCCGAAAATGCGACAAACGAAAGATGCTGGGCACATTCAGTTTCCGCTGAAACGGAATGCGCTCAGCGCAACGGCCATATCGATTTCGGCGCTGCAGCCGGCGCCGCTCTCGGCGCGGCAGCAGGTTTGCGCTCCGGCACGGTGTCGGCATGGGCCAGACGCTGGCCCTCGAACGCGACCGGCTGGCAATAGCGGCGCGCGGCCGTGAGCATTGCGCAGAGGCGCGCCGCCGCCTCCACGTTGGCCAGCGGGCCAGCGATGAGCCGCAGCTCGACCGCCTTGGTGCGCGAATTTTCGCGTGTCGCCACCACCGGGTGGAGGCCTTCCAACAAGGCCGCATTGCTGCCCTTGGTCGAGGCCCAAAGCACCCGCAGGCCGTCGAAACTCGCCGCGCCGCCGACGTCGACGCCGAACTCGGCGTGGATCGCGGCCGACTCGGCTGCGGGCGCCGCAACGGGGGGCTCCGCCGGGACGGCGGCCCAGTCCGCGCCGCCCGAGTTTCCCGGCGCAACTGGCACACGGGCCGGGCTGGCCGGATTCCCGGGCTCGGCGGGCGTCAGCGCGGCCTCCTTGGATGGAGGCGGTGGCGCCGGAGCGGCGGCCGCAGGGCTCGCGGGGACGGGCGGGGAGGGCGCAGCGGCGGCGGCCGCGGCCTGCCGCTGGATCGAGCCGGTGACGTCTTCAAGGTTGCGCTCGATCGCGCCGATGCGTGCCACCAGCTGCTCGCGGTCGGCCACCAGGGCTCCCAGCACCTCGGACAGCCGCCGGCTCTCGGCGTCCTTCTCGGGCGGTGGCGCGGCTTTTTGCAGGGCGCCGGCGGCGTTCGATGCAGGCGCGGAAGCCATCAGCCGCCGCGAGCCGGCGTCCGAAAAGGCCGCCGCAACCGCGATCGCCAAGGCGCCGGTCGCCGACAGGCCCCAGATCGCCAGTCGCCGCAAGCCGCGCATGTCGATATCGAATAGCCGCTCGTGCTCGATTCGAATTAGGGGCCGTGCCGCCATGACCGCATCCCTTTGGCGAATCAGCGTATCCGCGACATTAGCAGAGGTCGGATTTGGTCGCTTTCTGGGCAGCGGATTCGCTTGCCGCCTTCGACCTTTTCCCCCGCGGCACACTCGGATATGACGGCGCCGGCGGCTAAAGCCACCTCTCGGAGGTCCCTGATTTGACGCCTCCACGCAGCTGCCTTGCCATCGTGCTCGCGGCCGGCGAGGGCACCCGCATGCGCTCGGCGCACCCGAAAGTGCTGCACGCGGTTGCCGGCCGATCGCTGCTGGCGCACGTGCTCGAGGCGGTGCGCGAGGCCGGCGGTTCGATGGCGGCGGTGGTGATCGCGCCCGGCGCCGATGCGGTCGGCGCCGAAGCCAGGCGCGTTCTGCCGGACGCGGACATTTTCGTGCAGGCCGAGCGCCGCGGCACCGCGCATGCGGCGCTGGCGGCGAGGAGCGCGCTCGCGCGCGGCGCCGACGATGTCCTGATCATCTTCGGCGACACGCCGATGGTCCGGCCGCAGATGTTGATCCGGATGCGCGAGGCGCTCGGCGCGGGGGCGGCGATCGTCGTGCTCGGCTTTCGGCCGAAGGATCCCACAGGCTACGGGCGGCTCGTGCTGCAAGGGGACGAGCTCGTTGCCATCCGCGAAGAGCTCGAGGCCAGCGCCGCCGAGCGGGCGCTCGACCTGTGCAACGGCGGATTGATGGCTTTTGCCGGCCCGACCGCGCTCGCGATCCTCGAGCGCATCGGCAACGCCAATCGCAAAGGCGAGTATTATCTCAGCGACGCCATAGCGATCGCCCGGGCCATGGGCCTCAAGGCGGTCGTGCTCGAAACCGAGGAGGACGACGTGCGCGGGATCAACACCAAAGCGCAGCTCGCCGAGACCGAGGCCGCGCTGCAGCAGCGGCTGCGCAAGGCGGCGATGGAGGCCGGCGTCACGCTGGTGGCGCCGGAGACCGTCTTCCTGGCGGCCGATACCAAGTTCGGCCGCGACGTCGTGGTGGAACCGTTCGTCGTGTTCGGCCAAGGCGTGACGGTCGAGGACAACGCGGTGATCCGTTCGTTCTCCCATCTCGACCGGGCGCATGTGGGCAAAGGCGCCAGGGTCGGTCCTTACTCGCGGCTGCGCCCGGGCACGCGCCTCGGAGAGGACGTGCACGTCGGCAATTTCGTCGAGGTCAAGGAGGCGCTGATCGAAGCCGGCGCCAAGGCCAATCACCTGAGCTATATCGGCGACGCCACCGTCGGCGCAGGCGCTAATGTCGGCGCCGGCACCATCACCTGCAACTACGACGGCGTCGCCAAGCACCGCACCGAGATCGGCAAGAACGCGTTCATCGGCTCGAATACGGCGCTGGTGGCGCCGGTCAAGATCGGCGACGGCGCCTATGTCGGCTCGGGCTCGGTGATCACCCACGACGTGCCGGCCGATGCGCTCGCGGTCGCCCGCGGGCGCCAGACCGTCAAGGAGGGCTGGGCGGCGCGCTTGCGCTCGCTCAAGGCCGCCGGCCGGAAGAAGCCTGCCGCCGAATAGGCCCTAATGGCGGGTGTTAGCCTTAATTGTCACAAGTTGAGAGGTATTTTGATTTCCCTTTCGGCGTTCACCGCCGATACATCGGCTTTGGGGTATAATCCGCGCCAAGTCAGGAGGTCGCGCTCGCATGTGCGGAATCGTGGGCATTCTCGGGCGCGAGCCGGTCGCCGGCTCGCTGGTCGATGCGCTCAAGCGCCTCGAATACCGCGGCTATGATTCCGCCGGCGTCGCCACCTTGGAACGCGGCCAGCTGGCGCGGCGGCGCGCCGAGGGCAAGCTGCGCAACCTCGAGAACAGGCTCGCCCGCGAGCCGCTCACCGGCACCATCGGCATCGGCCACACCCGCTGGGCGACGCACGGAAAGCCGACCGAGAACAACGCGCACCCGCACGCCACCGACCGCTTGGCGGTCGTGCACACCGGCATCATCGAAAATTTCCGCGAGCTGCGCGAGGAGCTGGAAGGCAAAGGGGCGCAGTTCGGCTCGGAGACCGACACCGAGGTCGTCGCCCACCTGGTCACCCACGAGATGAAGAACGGCCGCTCGCCTGCCGAGGCGGTCGCGGCGGCGCTGCCGCGGCTGCGCGGCGCGTTCGCGCTCGCATTCCTGTTCGCCGGACAGGAGGATCTGCTGATCGGCGCCCGCAAGGGCTCGCCGCTGGCGATCGGCTACGGCGAGGGCGAGATGTATCTCGGCTCCGACGCCATCGCGCTCGCGCCGTTCACCGATACGATCTCCTATCTGGAAGACGGCGACTCGGCCGTGCTCACGCGCCGCAGCGTCGAGGTGCGCGACGCCAAGGGCAGCAAGGTCGAGCGGGCGGTGCTCAAATCCTCGGCTTCCGCCTTCCTGGTCGACAAGGGCAATCATCGCCACTTCATGGCGAAGGAAATCCATGAGCAGCCCGAGGTCGTCGGCCACACGCTCGCGCACTATCTCGACATGGCGACCGAGCGGGTACGGCTGCCGGTCGACATGCCGTTCGATTTCCGCACGCTCGAGCGCGTGTCGATGTCGGCCTGCGGCACCGCCTACTACGCCTGTCTGGTCGCCAAGTACTGGTTCGAGCGGTTTGCGCGCCTGCCGGTCGAGATCGACGTCGCCTCCGAGTTCCGCTATCGCGAGGCGCCGCTGAAAGCGGGCGGGCTGGCGATCTTCGTGTCGCAGTCGGGCGAGACCGCGGACACATTGGCGACGCTGCGCTACGCCAAGGAGCACAAGCAGCACGTGGTCGCGGTGGTCAACGTGCCGACCTCGACCATCGCGCGCGAGAGCGACGTGATCATGCCCACGCTCGCAGGTCCCGAGATCGGGGTCGCGTCGACCAAGGCGTTCACCTGCCAGCTGGCAGTGCTCGCGTGCATGGCGGTCGCGGCCGGCCGAGCGCGCGGCGTGCTATCGGAGGCGGACGAGCGCAACCTGGTGCGGGCCCTGATCGGGGTGCCGCGCCACATGGCGGAGGCGCTCGCACTCGAGCCGCAAATCGAGCATCTGGCGCGCGACCTCGCCAAGAGCCGCGACGTACTCTATCTCGGCCGCGGTACCTCTTATCCGCTGTCGCTCGAAGGCGCGCTCAAGCTCAAGGAGATCTCCTACATCCACGCCGAAGGCTACGCGGCGGGTGAGCTCAAGCACGGCCCGATTGCGCTGATCGACGAAAAAATGCCGGTGATCGTGATCGCGCCCTACGACCGGGTGTTCGAGAAGACCCTCTCCAATATGCAGGAGGTGGCGGCCCGCGGCGGCAAGATCATTCTGATCACCGATCCTAAGGGCGCCCGCGAGGCGTCGCAGGTGGAGTCGCTGTCGAAGATCACGCTGCCGGAGATGCCTGCCACGGTCACGCCGCTGGTTTATGCCATTCCGGTGCAGCTCATCGCCTACCACACGGCGGTGGTCATGGGCACCGACGTCGACCAGCCGCGCAACCTCGCCAAGTCGGTCACGGTGGAGTGACCCGGCCGCGACTTTCGGCTATATCGCCGCGGCGCGCGCGGCCCGGTAATCTCCCGGCCGCCGGGCGCTTGTAATCGAGACGACCGCTGTTGCATGACCGAGCTTGATCGCCATCCGGGCACGCCGCCGACTGTGCCATCGCCGGACGAGGCTTCGCCGACGCCCGTCCGCGACAAGTTCACGCTCTTTCACCAGGGCTTGGCCGCCCGCATCCGCAACTACTTCCTCACCGGGCTGATCCTGACCGGCCCGCTCTACATCACCATCAATCTCACCTGGTGGCTGATCAAATGGGTCGACGACGTGGTGCGGCCGTTCATTCCGGCCGCCTATCGGCCGGAAACCTATTCGCCGGTCTACTTCCCCGGTTCGGGATTGATCATCGCATTCGTGGCTCTGACGCTGCTCGGGTTCCTGACCGCCAACCTGGTCGGGCGCACGCTGGTCGAGTTCGGCGAGAACATCCTCAACCGCATGCCCGTGGTGCGGCCGATCTACAAGAGCCTCAAGCAGATCTTCGAGACATTGTTCTCCAAGAGCGAATCGAGCTTCCGCCGCGTCGCGCTAGTCGAATTCCCGTCACCCGGGATGTGGTCGCTGGTGTTCCTGTCGCAGTCGGCGAGCCCGGACATCGCGGCGCGGCTTCCGCAAACCGAACACGTCGCGGCGTTCATGCCCTGCACGCCCAACCCGACGACCGGTTTCTTCTTTTACGTGCCGCGCCGCGACCTGATCGAGCTCGACATCACGGTCGAGGCGGCGATGACGCTGTTGATGTCGGCGGGGATGGTGCAGCCCGGCGGCGGCACCGCCGACCAGCAGAAGAAGCTCTCGGCGCTCGCCGATGCCGCCCGCGTTGCCCGCGCCGCGCCGGCGAACCGCCCCACCGTTCCGGCGAAATAAGACTGACAGCTCGATTTCTCCTGTTCGACCGGCGTGCTAAGCTCCACCCGAATCAACTCTTTCCGGGGCGCGCGATGAATTTCGGCCAGGCAATCACCGCAGGGTTCCAGAACTACGTGAACTTCGCTGGGCGGGCGATCCGTTCGGAGTTTTGGTACTGGTTTCTGTTCGCCGTTCTCGTATCGATCGCGGCCTCGGTGATCGATGCAGTGCTGTTTTCGGAGCTGGAGTTGATGTCTCCCATCAGCACCCTTGCCGGCCTTGCAATGTTCTTGCCGGGCTTGGCGGTTTCGATTCGGCGATTGCACGATCTCGACCGCAGCGGCTGGTGGTTCTTGTTGATTTTCGTGCCGCTCGTCGGAGCGATCATCCTTCTGATCTGGAACTGCACGCGGGGCACCGTGGGGCCCAACCGCTTCGGGCCGGATCCCTTGGGCGGCGTGCCCTGAGCGATCGAGCGGCATTTATCCCGCCCGAATGAGCCTGATCGCCTCGTCGCGTTCGAACAGATAGAGCAGATGCCGCAGCGCCTGCCCGCGCGGCGAGGCGAGCGTCGGATCCTTGGCCAGCACCAGTGCGGCGTCGTCACGCGCGGGCCCGATCAGCTTGCCGTGCGCCTCGATGCGGGCGACGCGGAAGCCCGGCATGCCCGATTGCCGCGTGCCGAGCACGTCGCCTTCGCCGCGCAGCCGTAGATCTTCCTCGGCGATGCGGAAGCCGTCCTCGGTCTCGCGCATGATGGCGAGCCGCGCCTTGGCGGTCTCGCCGAGCGGCGCCTTGTAGAGCAGGAGACAGGTCGAGCGGCCGGCGCCGCGGCCGATGCGCCCGCGCATCTGATGCAACTGCGCGAGCCCGAAGCGCTCGGCATGCTCGATCACCATCACGGTTGCCTCCGGCACGTCGACCCCGACCTCGATCACCGTGGTGGCGACGAGGAGCGGCGTCTCGCCCGCCGCGAAGCGCTCCATGGCGCGATCCTTGTCGGCGCCCTTCATGCGGCCGTGCACCAGATCGACCATGGCGCCGAAATGCTCCTTGAGCGCGGCGAAACGTTCCTCGGCGGCGGCGAGATCGGTGTTCTCGGTGACCTCGACCAGCGGGCACACCCAGTAGACGCGCCGGCCCTCGGCGAGCGCGCGGCCGACCGCATCGACCACCTCGTTGAGCCGCGACAGCGGCAAGGTGCGGGTATCGATCGGCTGGCGGCCGGCCGGCTTTTCGCGCAGCTCCGAGGCGTCCATGTCGCCGAAATAGGTGAGCACGAGCGTGCGCGGGATCGGCGTCGCGGTCATCACCAGGACGTCCACCGCCTCGCCCTTCCTGGCCAGTCCCAGGCGCTGGTGCACGCCGAAGCGGTGCTGCTCGTCCACCACCGCGAGCGCGAGGTCGCGGAACTCGACCTCCTCTTGGAATAGCGCATGGGTGCCGATCAGCAGATGGATGTCGCCGAAGGCGAGCTTTTCGAGCACTTCGCTGCGTTCGCGGCCGCGCTCGCGGCCGGTCAGGATCGCCACCGTGATGCCGGCAGCGGCGGCGAGCGGCGTGATGGTGTTGAAATGCTGGCGAGCGAGGAGCTCGGTCGGCGCCATCAGCGCGGCCTGGCGGCCGCCTTCGATGACGGCGGCGGCGGCGAGCAGGGCGACCACCGTCTTGCCCGAGCCGACGTCGCCTTGCAGGAGGCGCAGCATGCGCTCGGTCTTGGCGAGATCGGCGACGATGTCGGCGACCGCGCGCGTCTGCGACGGCGTGAGCGAATAGGGCAGCGCCTCGGTCAGCTTTTTGCGCAATTGCCCGGTGCCGGGCGTCGCGCGGCCGGCGGGACGCCGCACGTGCGCGCGCACCAGAGCGAGCGCCAACTGACCCGCCAGGAATTCGTCATAGGCGAGCCGCGACCAGGCCAGCCCCTCCGGCGCGACGTCGGCCGGCTCGGCCGGCCGGTGCAAGGTGCGCAGCGCCACGGCGAATGGCGGGAATCGCTCGCGCGCGACCCAGGCGGGGTCCTGCCATTCCGGCAGATCGGGTAGGCGTTCGAGCGCCCCGTCGGCCGCTTTGCGCACCTGGTTGAGGCTGAGCCCCTCGGTGAGGGGGTAGACCGGCTCGACCAGCCCGAGCTTGGCGAGCTCGGCCTCCGTGACCACCCGGTCGGGGTGCACCATCTGCAGCATGTGATCGTAGAGCGCGACCGTCCCGGAGACGTAACGCTGCTCGCCGACCGGCAGCAGCCGCTGCAGGTAGTCCTTGTGGGCGTTGAAGAAGGTGAGGATGAGGTCGCCGGTCTCGTCGCTGGTGTAGACTTGGTATGGCGCGCGCGGCCGGCGAGGCGGCGGCGGGCGGTGGCGATCGACGGTGACCGCGACGGTGACCACGGTGTCGGGCACCACGTCGCGCAGTTTCGGCCGGGCCCGGCGGTCAATTGCCCCGCTCGGCAGATGGAGGAGGAGATCCACGACCCGCGGCGTCTCCTCGCGGTCGAACAGGCGACGATAAAGCTGCTCCAGCCGCGGCCCGACCCCCGGGAGGCTGCTGAGCGCCGCGAACAGAGGATTGAGCAGGTTCGGCCGCATCGGGCATCCGCGCTTCGATCGCGGCCGATGCTGGCGCGGGCGCGGCTGCGAGGCAATCTCCGGCAGGGCGTTTTCCGGGAAGCGCGCCACCGCTTGGCAATAGGGATAACCGCCACTGACATTTCGGCGGCCCGCCGCTATATACCCATCGCCCGGCCCCGTCCGGGCTTTTGGCGTTCCGCAGCGGGTGAGGAATCGATGACGGCACGTTCGAGCGACGGACTGGACCCGCGCCGGCGCAAGCTCCTGTTCCGTTGCTGGCATCGCGGCATGCGGGAGGTGGACCTGATCATGGGCCGCTTCGCCGATGCCGCGGTCGACGAATTGAGCGACGACGAGCTCGCCGAATTCGAGCGGCTGATCGAAGTGCCGGACCACGACGTGCTGGCCTGGGTCACCGGCGAAGCCGCGGTGCCGGCCGCCTATGACACGCCGTTGTTTCGCCGGTTGCGCGATTTCAACCGGCGCGGGGAGGGCGCGAGTTAAGCCATGGCGCGCTCCCCCGCCGAACTCCTGAGCCCCGGCCGCCCGCTGACCTTGGCGGGCGTGGCCGATGGCGCCGAAGGCCTAGTCCTCGCCGATCTCGCCCGCGCGATCGCCGCCCGTGCCGACGCGCCGGCCACCAGCCTGCTGGTCGTGTGCCGGGATGGGCCGCGCATGGCGGCGCTTGCGCGCGCGCTTGGGTTTTTCGCGCCCGATATCGAGGCCTTGGAGTTCCCGGCCTGGGACTGTCTGCCCTATGACCGGGTGTCGCCCCATGCCGGCTTCGTCGCGCAACGCATGACCGCGCTGTCGCGACTCGCCCGCATCATGGGCCGCGACCGGCCCTCGGTGCTCCTCACCACCGTCAATGCGACGCTCCAGCGCGTGCCGGCGAGAAACCTGGTGGCGCGGCAGTCGCTCTCGGTCGCGCCCGGCAACATGCTCGCCATGGCGGGCATCACCCAATGGCTCGAGCTCAACGGCTTCGTGCGCGCCTCGACCGTGCGCGAGCCAGGCGACTACGCGGTGCGCGGCGGCATCATCGATCTCTACGCGCCGGGCATGGCCGAGCCGGTGCGGCTCGACTTCTTCGGCGACACGCTGGAATCGATCAGGAGCTTCGATCCCGAGAGCCAGCGCACCACCGACCAGCTGCGGGCCTTCGACCTGGTTCCGGTCGCCGAGTTCCAACTGACCACCGAGACCATCAGGCGCTTCCGGCTCGGCTATGTCGAAGCCTTTGGCGCGCCCGCGCCCGACGACCTGCTCTACCAGGCGGTGACCGAAGGCCGCCGTCATCCGGGCATGGAGCATTGGTTGTCGCTGTTCCACGACCGCCTGGAGACGATCTTCGACTATCTGCCCGAGTCTGCGGTCGCGCTCGAGCCGCTGGCGGAAGACGCCGCGCACGAGCGCTTCGCGCAGATCAAGGACTACTACGACGCGCGGCGGCAGGCTCTCGCCCAGCGCGGCTCCGGACCGCCCTACCATCCGCTGCCGCCGGAGCGGCTCTATCTCGGCGAGGCGGAATGGCGGGAGCGCCTCGAGCAGGCGCAAATAGCCCGGCTTACGCCCTTCGCGTTGCCGGAAGGGCAGGGTCCGGCCATCGACGCCGGCACCAGGCAAGGGCGCAACTTCGCCGCCGAGCGGGCCGAGCCCGGCCGCAACGTGTTCGAAGCGGTGACCGCGCACGCATTGGCGCTGCAATCCGACGGCAAGCGGGCGGTGGTCGCCTTGTGGAGCGACGGCGCGCGGGAGCGCATGCGCCACGTGCTCGCCGACCACGGCCTCGCCAATCTCTCGCCGGTCGCGTCGTGGGCGGAGGCGCTGGCGCTGCCGAAGGCTGAGGTCGCGCTCGCCGTGCTCGGGCTCGAGAGCGGGTTCGAGACCACTGACGCGGCGGTGATCGGCGAGCAGGACATCCTGGGCGACCGCCTGGTGCGCCCGCGCCGGGCCGCCCGCCGGGCCGAAAACTTCATCGCCGAGGTGACCAGCCTCGCCGCCGGCGATCTCGTCGTCCATGTCGATCACGGCATCGGCCGCTTCACCGGATTGCGCGCGATCGAGGCCGCCGGCGCACCGCACGACTGCCTCGAAATCCACTATGCGGGCGGCGACAAGCTGTTCCTGCCGGTCGAGAACGTCGAGCTGCTCTCCCGCTATGGGGCGGAGGAAGCCCAGGTCGACCTCGACCGGCTCGGCGGCGGCGCCTGGCAGGCGCGCAAGGCGCGCATGAAGCGCCGCATCCGCGAGATCGCCAACGAGTTGATCAAGGTCGCGGCCGAGCGGCAATTGCGCGAGGCGCCGCGCCTGACGGTAGAGCACGGGCCCTATGACGAGTTCTGCGCCGGTTTCCCCTACGAGGAGACCGAGGACCAGCAGGCCTCGATCGACGTGGTGGTGGGCGAGCTCGCCTCCGGCCGGCCGATGGATCGCCTCATTTGCGGCGACGTCGGCTTCGGCAAGACCGAGGTGGCGCTGCGCGCGGCCTTCATCGCCGCCATGAACGGCAAGCAGGTGGCGGTGGTGGTGCCGACGACGCTGCTGGCGCGCCAGCACACCAAGACCTTCATCGATCGGTTCCGCGGCTTCCCCGTCCAGATCGGCCAGGCCTCGCGTCTCGTCTCCAGCGCCGAGCTGGCGCGGGTGAAAAAAGGCATCGCCGACGGCGGCATCGACATCGTGATCGGCACCCATGCGCTGCTCGGCAAGAGCATCGCCTTCAAGGACCTCGGCCTGCTGATCGTCGACGAGGAGCAGCATTTCGGCGTGGCGCACAAGGAGAAGCTCAAGCAGCTGCGCGCCGAGGTGCACGTGCTCACGCTCACCGCGACGCCGATCCCGCGCACGCTGCAGCTTGCCCTCTCGGGGGTGCGCGACCTTTCGATCATCGCCTCGCCGCCGGTCGACCGCTTGGCGGTGCGCACCTTCGTGGCGCCCTTCGATCCGGTGATCGTGCGCGAGGCGCTGCTGCGCGAACGCTATCGCGGCGGCCAGGCGTTCTACGTCTGCCCGCGCATCGAGGATCTCGGCGGCGTGCGGGAGTTTCTGGCCACGAACGTGCCGGAAATGAAGATCGCGGTGGCGCACGGGCAGATGCCGCCGACCGTGCTCGACGACATCATGTCGGCGTTCTACGACGGCAAATACGACCTGTTGCTGTCGACCACGATCATCGAGTCCGGGCTCGACATCCCCACCGCCAACACGCTGATCGTTCACCGCGCCGACCGCTTCGGACTGTCGCAGCTCTATCAGCTGCGGGGGCGCGTCGGCCGCGCCAAAGTGCGCGCCTATTCGCTGTTCACCCTGCCGCTCGAGCACAAGATCACCTACCAGGCCGAGCGGCGGCTCAAGGTGCTGCAATCGCTCGACACGCTCGGCGCCGGCTTCCAGCTCGCCTCGCACGATCTCGACATCCGCGGCGCCGGCAACCTGCTCGGCGAGGAGCAGTCGGGCCACATCAAGGAGGTCGGCTTCGAGCTCTACCAGCAGATGCTGGAGGAGGCGGTGACGAGCCTCAAGGCCGGCATCAGCGCGCCGGTCGCCGACAAGTGGTCGCCGTCGATCACCATCGGCACGCCGGTGCTCATTCCCGAGGACTACGTCGCCGACCTGCCGGTGCGGCTCGCGCTCTACCGCCGGCTTGCCGAGATCGAGGACGAGCGCGAGATCGAGTCGTTCGGCGCCGAGCTTGCCGACCGTTTCGGCCCGCTGCCGAACGAGGTCGAGCATCTGCTGCAGATCGTCGCCATCAAATCGCTGTGCCGGCGCGCGAACGTGGAGAAGATCGAAGCCGGCCCCAAGGGGGCGGTGATCTCGTTCCGCGACAACACCTTTGCCAATCCCGACGGCCTGATCGCGTTCATTCGCGAGCAGGGGGCGGGAGCGCGCGTTCGCCCGGACATGAAGGTCGTGCTGTTCGACGACTGGGAGGAGCCGGAGCAGCGACTCAAGGGGACGGTCGCCATCCTGCGCCGCTTGGTCGGCATCGCCGAGCGCGCCAAGGCGGCGTGACCGGGCCGCCGCCCGGCGCGCCGAATCTGCGTTAGTGCGCGTCCGGTGAAATAGATGCAGAGGGCCGCCACGGGCTCGGTCTGCTCCCTCCCCCCTTGTGGGGCCCTTGTGGGGGTGGGTTGGGGAGGGGGGTAGTTGTTGACGACTGCGTCCGCGAACACCGACCCCCACCCCTAACCCCTCCCCACAAGGGGCCACAAGGGGGAGGGGAACATACCGAGGTTGTTGCGCCGGTGTGGATCAATTCGACCGAAATCCGCTTTAGTCCACCACCGCCATCACCTGGATTTCGATCAACTGCTCAGGCTCG
>JBEVIH010000207.1:0-10959 GCA_040510815.1 Xanthobacteraceae bacterium
GGCGGGCAGATCGACTTCGCGGCGGTGCCGCTGACCTCCGCCGCCACCAGCGGGCTGCGGATGCCCGGCCTGTTCGCAGCCGCCCGCAATCCGGCAATTCCCGACGTGCTCACCATGAAGGAGCAGGGCTTCGACGTCGCGCTGCTGAGTATCGGCGCACTGGTCGGGCCGGCCGGCTTGCCGGCCGACGTCAAGCGCAAGCTCGGCGACGCCTGCCGGGCCGCCGCGCTCGGCGATGCCTATGCGCGGCTGGCCAAGAGCTCTTTCCAGCCGAGCGACTATTACGGCGACAGCGCGACGCTGGCGAGCAACCTCGAAAAAGACGTCGCCGAAAAAAAGCGAATGCTGGCGGCGCTCGGACTGCTGAAATGATCGCGGCGGTGGAACCCAAGCGTGGAGCGGCTTGAACGACGCATCGCAGTTTCGCTATGCTGCTTGTTGGCCGCAACGGTGGCCAACGGTCCGCGTAAAGGGCTCAGCCCACCGACTTGCCAACCGACATCAACCTGACTTCCTGCCCGAGACTCGCGGACGCCGGGCGCCCAGGGAAGGAAGGTTTGCCATGAGCCGCGATCCCAATCGCTCTATGCGTCGCGCCCGCAAGCTGCCGGCGCGTCCCAGCCTGGAACATCTGAAAAACGAGGCCAAGCAGCGCCTCAAGGCGCTGCGCAAAGGAAGCCCGCAGGCCAAGCTCGCCGCCGCCCAGCTTGCACTCGCGCGCGACTACGGCTTCGCGAGCTGGCGGCAGCTCAAGGCCCATGTCGACAAGGTCGGCCCCGCCCGGTCCGACCGCAAAAAGGTCTTCGACGCGGCGCGGGCGGGCGACGTCCCGACCGTCCGCCGCGCGCTGGAGGACGGCTTCGATCCCGGCTGGACCGACGACGACGGGCGCACGCTGCACCAGATCGGCAAGGCGGACGGCAACACAGCGATGGAGCTGCTCGCCCGCGACTTCCAGGAACGCGAGACGCGGCCCGCGCACGTGGTGGAAGCGATCGACACCATCCTCGCCGCCGCCGAGAGCGGCCGCGCCGATGAGCTCGGCCGCCTGCTCGACGCCCATCCCGACTTGATCGACGCCCGCGGCGGAAATTTTTGGGGCCGGACCGCCCTGCACATGGCGGCGTGGCGCAACCGCCAAGCCTGCGTGCGGCTGCTGCTCAAGCGCGGCGCCGACGTGCGCATACGCGACTACGGTGACAACGCCTACGCGCTGCACTTCGCCGCCGACGCCGCCGACCTCGAGGTCGTCAGGATGCTGGTCGAGGCGGGCTCCGACGTCGTCGGCGACGGCGACGACCATCAGGTCGGCGTGCTCGGCTGGGCGACCTGCTTTCGGCGCGTGCGCGAGGACGTGGCCGAATATCTCCTGCGTCAGGGCGCCAAGCTCAGTCTCTGGTCCGCGATCGCGCTCGATCGCCCCGACGACGTCCGGCGCTTCGTGGCGCGCAACCCGTCGCTGCTGGACGCGCAGATGAGCCGCAACGAGCATCATCGGACGCCCCTGCACCACGCCGCGGCGACCAATCGGCCGCAGATGGTGCAGCTATTGCTTGAGCTGGGGGCCGACCCCGACGCAACCGACGCCACCGGCGCCACGCCGCTCACCACCGCCGCGCAGGAGAGCGCCGACGCGAGCGTCGTCGCGATGCTGCTGGCGGCCGGCGCCAGGCTCGATTTCATGGCCGCGCTCAACCTCAAGCGCTACGAGCTGGCCGAGGCGATGCTGCGCGACGATCCCGCGCGCCTCGGCTCCGGCGGGCGCGACGCGCTCGCGCTGCATCTCTCGGTGAGCAAGAAGAACGCCGAAGCGGTGCGCTGGCTGATCGCCCACGGCGTCGACGTCAACGCCAAGCGCCTCCTATGGGACTGCAACCACACCGCGCTGCACATGACCGCCGAGAATGGGGCGGTCGAGATCGCCCGCCTGTTGCTGGACGCCGGCGGCGATCCGGGCATCCGTGACGACAAGTACGACGCGACCGTCCTCGGTTGGGCCGAATTCTGTGGCCAGGACGAGGTCGCCAAGGTCGTGCGCGAGCGCGGCGGGAGCAGGTAGCTACTCCGCCCTGATGCCGGTGCGGGTCACCACGTCGACCCACTTGTCGCGCTCCCTGGCGAGGAAGGCGGCGAAAGCTTCCGCCGATCCGGTACGCACCTCGGAGCCGAGCTTGCCCAAGGCCGCCACCACCTCGGGCGGCTTGACCGCCTCGTTGATAGCGGCGTTGAGCTTGCCGACGATGGCGGCCGGCGTGCCGGCCGGCGCCACCACGCCGGTGAAGGTGAGCGCGATGAAGTCCGGCAGCCCGCCCTCGATCAGGGTCGGCAGCTCCGGCGCCAGCGCGTTGCGCGCCGCGCTCGACACGCCGAGCGCGCGGATCTTGCCGTCGCGCACCAGCGGCAGAAGCCCCGCCACCTCGCCGAACAGGATGTGCACCTGCCCGGTGACGATGCCGGCGACCGCGTCGGCCGAGCCCTTGTATGGCACGTGCACGAAGTCGGTGCCGGTGCGCAGCTTGAACAGCTCGGCGACCAGGTGGGTGAGGTTGCCGTAGCCCATGGAGCCGAAATTGAGCTTGCCGGGATTGGCCTTGGCGTAGGCGATCAGCTCCGGCACGGTCTGCGGCGGAAAATTCGGCGCCACCACCAGAACCTCGTAGCCTTCGGTGACCTTGGCGATCGGCGTGAAGTGCTTGGCAGTGTCGTAGTCGCGGAACCGGTAGACCGCCGGCCCGACCACCAGCGCGCTGGCGTTGCCGAACAGCAGCGTGTAGCCGTCGGGCTCGGCGCCGGCGACCGACTTGCTGCCGAGCGCGCCGCCGGCGCCGCCGCGGTTCTCGATGATCACGGTCTGGCCGAGGATCGGGCCGAGCCGCTGCGCTACCAGCCGCGCCGTGGTGTCGATTGGTCCGCCCGCCGGGTACGGCACCACCAGCTTGATCAGCCGGTCGGGATAGCTCTGCGCCGGCGCCGGGTCAGCCATGCCGGCGGCGGCGCCGAGCAGCACGAGCAGGCAGCAGGCCAGGCGATGCATCACGGGCCGCCTCCCTTGACTGTTCGATTGCGGGTTATCTTCGCCGCATTCCTCGTCCTTGACTAGCTGGCCGACCGGCGCGTGACTGCTATAACGTGCGGCCGAAGCCGAGGAGATTTCGTTCATGGTGAAGTCCGCCAAGAAGCCCAAGCAGCGCCCATCCAAGCGACCCGCGCCTTCCAAGGCGCGCAAGCCGGCGCGCAAGGCCGCCACATCGCGCGGCCCGGCGGCCAAGCCGGTGGTGATCGACGTCCATGCCCACGTCCTGGTGCCCGAGGTGATGAAGCTCACCTACGAGCATTCGCAATATGCGCGGGCGATGGCGGCGGCGGGCGGCATGCCGGAGCCGATCCTCAAGCGGATGACCGAAGTGCCGCTGCGGCTCAAGGAGATGGATGCCACCGGCGTCGACATCCAGATCATCAGCCCGAGCATCATGCAGCAATGCACCTACAGCGTGGTGCCCGAGGAGGCGATCAAGATGGACCGCCTCGGCAATGACCGGGTCGCCGAGGACGTGGCGCGCCATCCCGACCGGCTGGTCGGGCTCGGCTCGCTGCCGCTGCACGACGTCGCGCTCTCGGCCGCCGAGCTCGAGCGCTGCGTGCGCGACCTCAAGCTGCGCGGCGTCATCATCTCCTCGCACATCAACGGGGTCGAGCTCGGCGACGAGCGGCTGCGGCCGTTCTGGGCCAAGGCGGAGGCGCTTGGCGCCGTGATCTTCATCCATCCGGCCGGCCATGCCGACCCGCGCATGAAGAAGAACCGCCTGATGATCACGGTCGGGCAGCCGCTGGAGGAGGCGTTCGCGATGTCGTCGCTGGTCTACGAGGGCGTGATGGACCAGTTCCCGAAGCTCAAGATCCTGGTCGCCCATGGCGGCGGCTACCTGCCGTTCTACACCGGCCGCCACGACAACGACTATCGCTACGGCCGCTCGCCCCATCTCAAGGGCGATTTCTCGAGCTACCTGCCTCGCTTCTTCTACGACACCGTGCTGTTCAACCCCGACATGCTGGAATTCCTGGCGACCAAGGTGCCGATGAGCCACCTGATGCTCGCCTCCGACTATCCGTTCGCCGAGAAGCAGCCGGTCGAATATGTCCGCCGCGCCAAGAAGATCTCGAAGAAGGATCAGGACGCGATCCTGGGCGCCAACGCGGCGCGGCTGTTCGGGGTCTCGATCTGAGCGCGCGGCCGCAACGGTCGTACGACACCGCACGAGGACCTTGCCGATGGCCGACGTCGAGATCGTCCTGCATCCGATCCCGAGCCCGGACAGCAGGCCCTACATCATCGTGTTCGGCCCCGACCGCCAGCTCTGGTTCTGCGAGAGCGGCACGTCGAAGATCGGGCGGATGAATCCCGGCGACGGCAGCTTCGTCGAGTTCGCCACGCCGACGCCGGATGCGCGGCCGATCGGGATCACGCCCGCCGCCGACGGCGCGCTGTGGTTCTGCGAGAACGCCGGCAACAAGATCGGCCGCATCACCACCGGCGGCGCGATCACCGAGTTTCCGGTGCGCACGCCCGGCGCCGGGCCGGACGGCATCGTCGCGGGACCCGACGGTAATCTGTGGTTCTCGGAGGCGCATCTCAGCCGGGTCGGCCGCATCACGCCCGCCGGCGAGGTGACGGAATTCTCCAAGGGCCTCACGCCCGGCTGCCGGCCGCTCTCGCCGGTGGTGCGCAACGGCGACATCTGGTTCAGCGAGTACGAAGCCGGGCAGATCGGCCGCATCACCATGGACGGCGAGGTCACCGAGTACCCGATCCCGACGCCGAACTGCGAGCCGCGCGCCATGGTCACCCATCCGGACGGCCATATCTGGTTCGTCGAGACCAAGGCCAACGCGCTCGGCCGCGTCGACGAAGCGGGCCGCGTCACCGAGTGGCCGGTGAACACGCCCGATGCGTCGCTGCGCGGCGTCACCGTCGCGCCCGGCGGCGACCTCTGGTTCACCGAGAATTTCGCCAACAAGATCGGCCGCATGGCGCCCGACGGCACGGTGATCGGCGAATATCCGATCCCGGTCGCCGGCTGCGGCGCCCGCGCCATCATCGCCATCCCGGACGGGCGGCTGTTCTTCTCCGCGCATGACGCCGGCGCCATCGGCGAAGTGATCCCGCGGCGGTGAAGCGGGCGCATAGCGATGGCGAATAAGGGAGCGCGCTTTTCTATTCGCTACTCGCTATTCGCCATAAAACGGAGTGAACCATGACCGCACCGGCCAACCGCAGCCTCGAAGACCGCATCCGCACCATCGAGGACCGGCTCGAAATCTACAACCTGATCGCCAGCCACCCGCCCAGCGCCGACACCGGCGGCAGCGAGCACATCGCCGCCTGCTGGGTGGAGGACGGCGTGTTCGACCGCGGCGAAAACCTCTCGAGCCCGCGCGGGCGCGAAGCCCTCGCCGCCCAGGTGAAGAGCCCGGCGCACCAGGCCGCGATCGCGGGCGGGCTCGCGCATTTCACGGGTCTGCCGCATGTCGCGATCGACGGCGATAGCGCGGTGGTCACGTCGTATCTGGCGATCCTGGTTCCGCAGACCCAGGGCGATCCGGTCGAGGTGCCCAATCACGGCAGCGGCAAAGGCTTCCGGGTCTTTCGGATGACCGCGAACCGCTGGGAGCTGGTGCGCACGCCGCGGGGCTGGAAGTTCAAGCATCGCAGCACCCGGCAGCTGGACGGGTCGGAGCCAGCAAGAAAGATTCTGCAAGGGGCGTTGAGGAAGTAGGGTGGGCAAAGGCGCGCTCGCGCGCCGTGCCCACGCGTTTTCTCTCAGGGCATTCCCGCGTGGGCACGGCGCTGCTCTCTCAGTGTTGCAAGATGTGAATTCTTGGCCCGCGCCTTTGCCCACCCTACGCGGCGGCGCAACGCGCCACGTTCATTGCGTCAAATCGGCATCGGTTTGCCGACACCGGCGGCGAGCGCGCGCTGATAGACCAGCTCGCCGAAGGCCACGTCCTCGAGCGCGATGCCGAGCGACTTGAAGAGCGTAATGTCGGACGACGACTTGCGCCCCTGCAGGTTGCCCATGACCAACTCGCCGAGCTCGCGGACGTCGGACCATTTCAGCTTGTTGGCGGCGACGAGGTCGCGGAACTCGCCCGCTTCCAGCATGGCTTGCTCGATATGGTCGGTCACCTTGATCGCGGAGCGCAGCACTGTCTCCCCGTCGACCTCGCGGCGGTCGCCGGAATTGGCGCCCGCGACATTGACGTGAGTGCCCTTGGTCAGCCACTCGCCGCGAAACACCGGCACGGCCGATTTGGTGATGGTGACCACCACGTTCGCCTCGCTCACGCACGCCTCGGCCGAGTGGGCCGCGCGCACCTCGACCCCGAGCTCCTTCTCGAGCGTACGCGCGTAGGCTGCACGGCTCTCAGCGGTGCGGGCAAAGACCAGCACCCGCTTGATCGGCCGCACCGCGCACACCGCGATCGCCTGCGTGCGCGACTGCCGGCCCACACCGATCATGCCCAAGGTCTGGGCGTCCGGGTTGGCGAGCAGCCGCGTGGCCAGGCCGCTGGCCGCGCCGGTTCGCAGCTGCCCGAACAGATCGGCCTCGATCACGGCCTTGAGCTTGCCGTCGGTCGATGAGTACAGCAGCGTGTGAAACTGGCCGCCCTTCATCCCGGCGTAGGCCTTGAGGCCGTACACGTTCTTGGCGCCGTAGGACGCGCCCATCAGGTTGAAGGCGCCGCCCGGGAGCGGCGCGCGCCGGCGCGGGATATTCCAGGTCGACGGCTGCCCCCAGGTGGCGAACAGCTCGTCGAGCGTCGCGATCGCGTCCTTGACCGTGACCAGCCGCGCGACCTCGGCTTCGGTGATGTAGATCGCGCTCATGTGCCGGGCCTCAATATCTCTTCGATCCAGTCCCACATCGCGTGCACGCCGACGGTGACGTTGTCCACCTGGCAGTGGTGGAAGCCGCCCTCCTCGCGCTGGAACACGCGCAGGGTCTTCTGCTTGGAGCCGACCGCCGCGAAGCATTTCTCCGCGAGCGACAGCGGGATCTGCTCGTCGCCGGCGCCGTGCAGCAACAGGAACGGACAGGTCATCTTCTGCACGATGCCGTCGAGCCGGAAGCCTTCGAGCTTCTTGAGCGCCGCCGCGTTGCTCGATACGCCGAGCACCCATTGCAGGTGCTCGGGCGGCACCGACAGCGACAGCACCTTGCCGGAGGCAAGCTCGTCGAGCCGCTTCGCCCAGATCGCGTGGTAGTCCCACTGCGCGCCCCAGGCGACGCAGCAGGCGAAGCGCGGCTCGAGCGCGGCCGCCCGCGGCGCGTAGTAGCCGCCGAGCGACAGCGCCATCACGCCGATGCGCCTGGCGTCGAACTCGCGACGGGAGGCGAGATACTCGTAGGCGGCGCTGGCGTAGCGCTCGGTCTCGGCGATCAGCGGCAGGTTGCGGAAGCGCACGCTCTCGCCGTTGCCGGGGCCGTCGACGATCAGGCAGCCGACGCCGCGCGCCGACAGATCGGGCACGCCGTAGCCGTATTGCAGCTCCTTGGTGACGTCGAAGCCGTCGAAGAACACCATGGCGGGCGCCGGCTTGCCTCCGGCGGCCGCCGGATCGGGATGCACCAGCAGCGCCGGCAGGCTGGCGCCGTCGTACGGCACCTCGACCGGCTCGATGCGCGGCTGGCGGATCACGGCGGCGGCGTCTTTGAACAGCTGCACCGACTTGGCGTAGACGTCCATGCTGCGCTGGGAGCGCGGGTGAATAAAGCGCTCGCCGGTCTGGTAGTAGCGCGACGCGCGCAGAAAGCAGGACGCCGCGGTGCGGCGGTGGCCGTTGCGCTCCTCCTCGCGCCCGCGCGCCTCGATCTTGTCGCCCATGCGGGTCCATTCCTCGAACCAGGCCTGGTCGTCGCCGACCCGGTCCGCGAGCGCGCGGCCGACGCGGTGCACCTCGTCGATCTCGACGCCCACCCACGGCGCACCGGAGAGGCAGATCAAGAGCCCCATCGACCAGCGATAGTTGTCGGGGAAATACAGGAAGGCAGGGTCGTCTTTGCGGCCGATCACAATTTGCTCCTCATTGTGAGCCGTCGTCCCCGCGTAAGCGGGGACCCAGTAATCACAGGCCTCGCGTAGGGACACGGTGCCAGACTTCGGCCCCGTGGTTACTGGATCATCCGCTTGCGCGGATGATGACAGCGGAGTGGGTGGCGCGGACGGAGAGTCACACCGGCTTCTCGCCCAGGATGGTGACGCGCCGCATCAGGCGGCGCTCGCCGGGGCTGAAGTCGGTGCGCGCGTGCAGGGCGCAGCGGTTGTCCCACATCACCAGGTCGCCGGGCCGCCAGACGTGCTCGTAGACGAATTGGCGCTGCTCCTGGTGATCGAACAAAAAGTCGAGCAGCTCGTCGCTCTCCGCCTGCGGCAGACCCTCGATGTGCACCGTCATCAGCCGGTTGACGTAGAGCGCCTTGCGTCCGGTCGCCGGATGGGTGCGCACCACCGGGTGCGCGTAGCACGGCACGCCCTCGGCGATGCGGGTGCCGCGCTTGGTCGCGGCGGTGTCGTAGTCGTAGGCGTTGAGCGCCTTGCGGCCGTCGATGCGCCGCTTGATCTCCGCCGGCAGCGTCTCGTAGGCCTTGTAGCCGTTGGCGAACAGCGTGTTGCCGCCCTGGCTCGGCACCTCGATGGCGTAGAGCATCGAGGCCATCGCCGGCCGCTCCTGGTGGCACTGGTCGGTGTGGAAATGCATCTCGCCGTCGGGCAGCGCGCCGATCGGCTTGCCGTCCTCGCGGATGTTGGAGATCAGCATCACCGCCGGATGCCCGCGCACGAACTGCGGGGTGTGGATCTTGGCCGGCGGCCCGAATGTCTCCGCGAAACGGACCTCGTCCTCCTCGGAGAGCTCCTGGTCGCGCAGCAGGATCACCAGGCTCTGGTGCCAGATGTCGCGGATCTGCGCGAACACCCGCTCGTCGTGCGCGCGGCGCAGGTCGACGCCGATGATCTCGGCGCCGAGCGCCGGCGACAGCGGCCGCGTGGCGATCGCCGGCGCGCGCGTCGCCGCCGGCGCGGCAGCTTGGGTCGTTTCCATCGGTGGCTCCGTTGCTCGGACCGTCTTTCGTTCGATTATGGGCCGCCGGCGGGCGGCGGCTCAAGCCTCGTCGGCGGTGTCGTTGCCAGGACTGAGCCGTCGCGCGTTCTCGAGGCGCGGCGGCGAAATCCGGGACCGCGGTGCCATACGGCGAAGCTGCCCCGGATGTCGCCGCGCTCCATCCGGGCTACGGTTCTTTCGAGTCGATCAGGATGAAAGCGATGCGGCAGGGCTCGCGGCCGCGATTGACCCAGGCGTGGTTGGTGCCCTGCTGCACCAGCACGTCGCCGGCCTTGAGGTGGATCTCGGAATCGTCGAGCAGCATGTCGATCTCGCCCGCCATCACCACCGCGTAGTCGATGGTGCGGGTGCGGTGCATGGCCGGATGCCGGGGCGGCAGGCCGCGCTTGGGCGCGCTGTCGCCGAGGCTCGCGTGCATGGTGCTGGGATCGAGGTTGCGCATCTCGGCGGTTTCGGGCGGAAACTCGACGATCCGGAACACCGAGCCGTTGCGCGGCGGCTGGATGCCGATGTCGACCGCGGCGCGGTCGGCGGCGCCGGTGATGTCGGCGGGCGACTGGTCGGTCACCCAGATCACGCGCGACACCGTCTGCGCATGCGGCCGCACCCGTTTGTGCGGGTTGGGGCCGTCGAACAGCACCACCGCCTTGTCGTTCTTGTCGACCGTCGTGACCACGCGGCGAACGTCTGCACTGAGAGCCATCGTTGCGTTTCCTCCAGGTTATGGGTGGCGGGCATTATACCGGTTCGGCGTCGATGACGCTTGTAGGGTGGGCAAAGGCGCGCGCACGCAGACAAGTTTACGCAGTCTGCGCAAGCTTGACTGCGCCGCGCCGTGCCCACCGCCAACGCCGGCGGAAGTTGCGCGTGGGCACGGCGCTTGCCTTCGTTCGCGGGGAGAGATCGACGTCGTATCCGCGCCTTTGCCCACCCTACGAATGCTGCGTCCCCAGTGCGCATCACACCGGTTCGGCGTCGATCAGCACGAAGGCGAGCGTGGCCGGCGCGTCGGTGCGGTTGCTCCAGGCGTGGTTGGTGCCGCGCTGGATCAGCACATCGCCGGCCTTGAGCAGCACCTCGCCTTCGTCCATCAGCGCGTGGATCTCGCCCGCGAGCACGATCGCATAGTCGACCGAATGGGTCTTGTGGAAGCCGGGATGGCGCGGCGAGCCGCGGTCGAGCGCCGCGATGTGGCCGGAGCCGTCGTCGCCGGCGGCGCGTTCGCGCGCCAGCGCGGCGAGCCGCTCCCTGTCGGGCGGATATTCGATGATGCGGAACACCGTGCCGGTCTTCGGCGGCGCGAGCCGGAACGGATGGGCGGTGACCTCGGCATTGCCGCGGTTGTCGGCCGGAGCGCCGCGCGTCTCCCACAGCTCGGTCACCACGGCACTGCCGGGACTGCGGCAGTAGACGTGCGGCGCCGCGGCGTCCATGACGAACACCGATTTGCCGGCGGCGTTGTGGCCGGTCACCACCCGGCGGATCGGCTTGGGCATGCTTGTTCTCCACTCCGCACAATCGAAGCCGAATTAGAGCAGGTTCGTCATTGCTATGGAAACGAGCCAGCGTGATCTACTGCCGGCGCCGCGAACTCGGCGCCACCCTCCCCTGGAGGGGGAGGGTCGCGAGCCAACCGAGCGCGCAGCGCGAAGGCGGCGAGCGGGGTGGGGTGAACTTCCAAGTCAATCGCCTCAGCTTGTCACCCCACCCCGGCCCCCCGGGCGGGCGGGGGGGGGGGGGCCCCCCCCCCCCCCGGGGGGGGGGGCGCCCCCCCCCCACCCCCCCGCCCCCAACCCCGCCCCTTGGTAAAAAAAACAAAAACCGCACCCGGCCGCCGG
>JBEVIH010000208.1:0-5271 GCA_040510815.1 Xanthobacteraceae bacterium
CGGCGCCTGGCCGGTGTTCGGGTTCGTTGGGCTCGACGTGCTGCTGGTCTATTGGGCGTTGCGGCTCAACTACCGCTCCGCCCGGGCCTATGAGCAGGTCACCGTGACGCCCTCGGAGCTGAACGTGCGCAAGGTCAGCCACCATGGCCGCATCAGCGAATGGACGCTCAATCCGCTCTGGGTCCGGCTCGAGCGCGTGGCGCACGAGGAGTTCGGCATCGAGCGGCTGTTCCTGGTCTCGCACGGGCGCGAGCTTCCGATTGCGAGCTTTCTCGGACCGAGCGAGAAGGAAAGCTTCGCGTTGGCACTCTCGGCCGCGCTCGGCGAGGCCAAGCGCGGGCCGACCCGAACGGTGTTCGAATAGAGCTTTGTTGCGGTTGACGCGTTTTCTGCGGCGAACCGGTATCCACTTCGCTGGAAAACGCTATTCTTTCCAAGCAGAAATCGGGTGGGCGACGCGGGACCCGCGGCCTAGATAGGGAGCAAATGAATGGAGGCATCCATGCTCTCGCCCGACCGTGTTCCCGATCTCGCGCCGCTCGCCATCGCGGCCGCCGACTATGACGTGGTGCGCCGCGCCATCGCGTTCATCTCCGAGCACTGGCGCGACCAGCCGGAGACCGAGGCGATCGCCGCGGCCGCCGGCGTCACCGCCACCGAGCTGCATCATCTGTTCCGCCGCTGGGCGGGGCTCACTCCCAAGGCCTTCCTGCAGGCGATCACGCTCGACCATGCGCGCCGGCTGTTGCGCGACTCGGCGAGCGTGCTCGACGCCTCGTTCGAGGTCGGGTTGTCGGGTCCGGGCCGGCTGCACGATCTGTTCGTGACGCACGAGGCGATGTCGCCGGGCGAGTGGAAGTCCGGCGGCGACGGCCTCACCATCAGCTACGGCTTTCATCCCTCCCCGTTCGGCACCGCGCTGGTGATGGCGACCGAGCGTGGGCTCGCCGGCCTCGCCTTCGCGGACCCCGGCGAGGAGGAAGCGGCGCTCGCCGACATGCGCAGCCGCTGGCCCAAGGCCAGCTATGTCGACGACAAGGCGCGGACCGCGGTGCTGGCACGCCGCATCTTCGACCCCAAGCTGTGGCGCGCCGACCGGCCGTTGCGGGTGGTGCTGATCGGCACCGACTTCGAGGTGCGGGTGTGGGAGGCGCTGCTCCGAATCCCGATGGGCCGGGCGACCACCTATTCGGACATCGCCGTCAAGCTCGGCGCGACCAAGGCGGCGCGCGCGGTCGGCGCCGCGGTCGGCAAGAATCCGGTCTCGTTCGTGGTGCCGTGTCACCGCGTGCTCGGCAAGAGCGGCGACATCACCGGCTATCACTGGGGCCTCACGCGCAAGCGCGCGATGCTCGGCTGGGAGGCGGGACGGGTGGCGAGTTGACGGACGGAAGACGCTGCGGTTACCGCGTGTTTTCCGCCACGTTCAGCACCGGCGCTCCCGCGCGCGCAAAATCGCCCTTGCGATAGGCGGCGAGCGTCTCGGCGCTCTGCTGGTCCATGAAATCGGCGAGCTTGGCGTAGGTCACGCAGCGCACCTCGGGCAGGCCGCAGACCGTGCGGGCGAACGATTTGAGCGCCTCGTTGTAGGCGCCGCCCTGATAGCCGGAGAAGTGATGCCCGATATGCAGGGGCGCGCGGTTGCCAGCGTAGTTCACCTTGAAATAGTTGAGATAGGTCTGCAGCGTCTGCTCGCGCGCCAGCTCGTAGCGGCGCGGGTCGTAGGCCGCGCCGGAGTGGGCGACGAAGAAATTGTAGTCCATCGACAGCGTGCCTTTGCCCGATCCGGCGATCCGCAGCATGGCGAGGTTGAAGCGCCAGATTCCGTCGATGCGCTCCGGCCAGGCATCGGCCGCGGCGACGCCGCTGGTGTCGTAGCGAAAACCGCTGTTCTTCAGGACCGGGTACAGACCCGGACTCTTGGCCAGATAAGGCGCGCGAAAGCCGACCACCTCGGTGAGCGGAAACGCAAGCTTGGCTTCGGCGAGCCCGTTGTTCGGCCCGACGTTCTTGAGAATCTCGTGGAAGGAGCGGAATTCCTTGTCCCAGTCGCCGGCCGACCAGCCGCCGCCGTTGAAATGGCCGACCGCGTGCGAGGCGATCTCGTGGCCGCTGCGCTGGAGGTCGTTGACGTAGTCGACGCGCTTGCCGACGTGCTCGGACGAGCCGCCGAAATTGATCCGGGAGGCGCCGCGCGGCTGGCGCGGACCTTCGTAGACCTTGCGGCTGGCATCGGCGATGAAATTGATGCCGCTGACGAAGAACGTGAAGTGCAGGCGCTCGCCGTCCTTGTTCATCTGGGCGGCGAAGTCGGTGAGCTCCTGCCAGCGCTCGAGCTCGGTGCAATTGTCGAACGCCATGACGATGAACTGCGGCGGCCGATCGACGCCGGCCTGCGCCGGCGCCACCAAAGCATGCGCGATCAGCAGCCCGACTGCGGGCACAAGTTTGCGAGCAGTCATCCAGCCCCCCGACCGAAAATGACAGCGGAGCGTCAGTCTACCGGATCAGGGGACAGAAAGAGTTGCAGCCGTCAGAAATAGCCGCAGTGTGACGCTGAAAGCACGGTTGCTGTGGAAATCCGTTAACCAGTTACCCTTTCAGGCGTCCACATTCCGCTCGGCGGTGCGCTGGAGGATCCCTGGAGGCAGCTCCAGCATGCTCCCTCCTGCTTCGCGGCGCCGGTTGACGCTCCCATCGCAATCCCACAGAAAGGCGCCCGTCATTGGCCGTCGGAGACGAGCCTTTTTGCCAGTGACGCCGCCGAACCACAAAGGGCTTTGAGATGCAGAAGCGGCGCCCCGTGATGCTGGTCGTGCTCGACGGCTGGGGCTGGCGGGACGACCCCGCCGACAACGCCGTCCGCCAGGCCCGCACGCCGAACTTCGACCGGCTGTGGGCGACGTGTCCGCACGCCCTGTTGCATACATCGGGCAAGGACGTCGGGCTGCCGGACGGCCAGATGGGCAATTCAGAGGTCGGGCATCTCAATATCGGCGCCGGCCGGCTGGTGCTGCAGGATCTGCCGCGCATCGGCGCGGCGATCGGCGATGGCGAGATCGAACAGGCGCCGGCGCTCCGCCACCTGATCGAGCACCTGCGGCAGAGCGGCGGCACCTGCCACCTGCTGGGCCTGGTCTCGCCGGGCGGCGTGCATTCGCACCAGGATCATGCCGCCGCTCTGGCGAAAATTGTCGACAAAGCCGGAGTGGCGACGGTCGTACATGCGTTCACGGACGGCCGCGACACGCCGCCGCGCTCGGCCGGCGAAGACATTGCGCGCCTTGGCGCCGCGCTGCCGCGCTCGGTCCCGATCGCGACGGTCTGCGGCCGCTACTACGCGATGGATCGCGACAAGCGCTGGGAGCGCGTCACCAAGGCCTATCAGGCGATCGCGGAAGCCGAGGGACCGCGGTTCGCGGACGCCCGCGCGGCCGTCGCCGACGCCTATGCGCACGATCTCAGCGACGAATTCGTGGTGCCGGCGGTGGTCGGCGACTATCGCGGCATCCGCGACGGCGACGGCGTGCTGTGCTTCAACTTCCGCGCCGACCGCGTGCGCGAGATCCTCGCCGCCCTGCTCGATCCGGCCTTCGCGGGCTTTGCCCGCCCTCGCGCCGTCCGGTTCGCGGCCGCCGTCGGCATGACGCAATACAGCAAGCAGCTCGACGCATTGCTGGAGACGATCTTCCCGCCGCAGACCTTGGCCAACGTTCTGGGCCAGGTGGTGGCCGACGCCGGCCGCACGCAGCTGCGCATGGCGGAGACCGAGAAATATCCGCACGTCACCTATTTCCTCAATGGCGGCGAGGAGGCGCAGTATGCGGGCGAGGATCGCATCATGGTGCCGTCGCCCAAGGTCGCGACCTACGACCTGCAGCCGGAAATGTCGGCCCCTGAACTGACCGACAAGGCGGTCGAGGCGATCGGCTCGGGCAAGTACGACCTGATCGTGTTGAACTACGCCAATCCCGACATGGTCGGGCATACCGGCAACCTGCCGGCCGCGATCAAGGCGGTCGAGACCGTCGATAGCGGGCTGGGCCGCATCGCCGACGCGGTCCGCAAGGCCGGCGGCGCCCTGCTGGTCACCGCCGACCACGGCAATTGCGAAACCATGCGCGATCCCGCAACCGGCGGCCCGCACACCTCGCACACCACCAATCCGGTGCCGATCCTGCTGCTGGGCGGCGGCAACGCCTCGGTGGCGGAAGGACGGCTCGCCGACATCGCGCCGACCTTGCTCGAGCTGATGGGGCTGGCGCAGCCGCCGGAGATGACCGGCGGCTCGCTCATGCACCGCATGAGCTCGGACGATCAGAAATCCCGCAAGCCCAGCACGTCGGCCATCGAATAGAGCCCGGGCTTTTTGCCGCGCGCCCACAGCGCCGCGCGTAGCGCGCCGCGGGCGAAGATCATGCGGTCCTCGGCGCGGTGAACCAATTCGACGCGCTCGGCCGGCCCCGCAAAAATCACGACGTGATCGCCGACCACCGAGCCGCCGCGCAGCGACGCGAAGCCGATGTCGCCGGGACAGCGCGCGCCGGTATGGCCGTCGCGCCCGCGCGCCGAGCGCTGGGCGAGATCGACGCCGCGGCCCTCGGCCGCCGCCTGGCCGAACATCAGCGCGGTACCGGACGGTGCATCGACCTTCTTGTTGTGATGCATCTCCAGGATCTCGATGTCGAAATCGTCATCGAGCGTCTTGGCCACCCGCTTGACCAGCGCGGCGAGCAGGTTGACGCCCATGCTCATGTTGCCGGACTTGACGATGACGGCGCGCTTGGCGGCCTCGGCGACGAGCTTGTCGTTCTCGCCGGTGAGCCCGGTGGTGCCGATGACGTGCACGAGGCCCTTGCGGGCGACGAGCTCGGCGAAAGCCACGGTCGCGGCCGGCGCCGTGAAGTCGAGCAAGCCGTCCGCCTGCGCCAGCAGCGGCTCGACGTCGGCGCGGACCTCGACGCCGTTCTTGCCGAGCCCGGCGAGGTCGCCGGCATCGCGCCCGATCACCGCCGAGCCGGGAGCATCGACCGCGCCCGCCAAGGTCGCGCCGTCGGTCGCCGCGATGGCGTGGATCAGCGTGCGCCCCATGCGCCCGCCGGCGCCCGCCACGATCAGCCGCATGTCCGCCATGGGTCAGTCTCCGGAACTCGCGCGGTATAGCGAGGCGGCGGTGTGAAAGAAAGCCGGCGAATGCCGCTCAGCTGCCCGGCGCCACCGCGCCCCGCACGCCCGCCTTCCCGATCGCGCGGGTGACGAAGCCCGATGCGA
>JBEVIH010000209.1:0-17357 GCA_040510815.1 Xanthobacteraceae bacterium
GTTCATGCCGGTCCGGTAACTCGTGCCTCGGAGGCCGTGGGGCGCCACCAACTCATTGATGCGCCTCATAAATCCAGCTCAACGGGAGCTTGGCCGTCGGCCACCTCATAGCGCCTTTGGCGGCAAAAAGAAATGGCCGCTATTCCACCGCCTTGATGTCGGCGTCCTTGATCACCTTGGTCCATTTGGCGATCTCGGACTTGATATAGGCGTCGAGCCCCTCCGGCGTGCTGTCCTCGGCGGTCATGCCGAGGCCGGCGAAGCGCTGCTTGACGTCGGCCTGGGCGAGCGAGCGCTTCACCTCGGCGTTGAGGCGAGCCAGCACGTCGGGCGGCGTCCCGGCCGGCGCCACCAGCGCGAACCAGGTCGAGGTCTCGAAGCCCGGCAGGCCGGACTCCGCGACGGTGGGGATTTCGGGCGCCGCCGGCGCCCGCTGCGCACTGGTGACGGCGAGCGCCCGCAGCTGGCCGGCGCGCACGTTGCCGATCACGGCGGAGAGGTTCGCGAACATCAGCGGGATCTGGCCGCCGAGCAGGTCGTTAATCGCCGGCGCCTCGCCCCGATAGGCGACGTGCGCCATCCTGATGCCGGCGACCGACTGGAACAGCTCGCCGGTCATGTGCGGCGTGGTGCCGAGCCCGCCCGATCCGAAGTTGAGCGTGCCGGCTTTCGCCTTGGCCATCGCGATCACGTCCTTGACCGATTGCGCCGGCACCGAGGGATGCACCACCAGGACCAGCGGCGAGACCGCGCTCATCGAGATGCCGGCGAAGTCGCGCGACGGATCGATCGAGGTCTTGCGATAGAGCGTGGGCGCGACCGCGTAGGTGGTCTGGGTGCCCATCAGCAGCGTGTAGCCGTCGGGCGGCGATTTCGCCACCGCCTCGACCGCGAGCAGGCCGCTCGCGCCCGGACGGTTCTCCACGAACACCGTCTGGCCGATGGTCTCCGACATCTTCTGCGCCAGGATCCGCGCGACCACGTCGGTGCCGCCGCCGGCCGTGAAGCCGACCATCATCTTGACCGGCCGGTCGGGATACTTCGCGGTCTGCGCCGCGCTCTCGATCGCGGGCAGGCCTGCGGCGAGCGCGAGGCCGAGCAGAAGATTGAGCGGCGTCCTCATCTCTCCCTCCCTGTGCGGCGATGCGTCAACGGCCCGGTCGGCGAAAGCCAACGGGCGTTCGGCTATCGCTTGCTCTTGTCGTCGAGCGGCAGCGCGTAGAGCTCGAGCCGGTGATCGACCAGACGATAGCCGAGGCGGCGCGCGATCTCCCCCTGCAGTCGTTCGATCTCCTCGGACTGGAACTCGATCACCTCGCCGGTGCGCAGGTTGATCAGATGATCGTGGTGGGTGTCGGGGATCTGCTCGTAGCGGGCGCGACCGTCGCGGAAATCGTGGCGCTCGATGATGCCGGCGTCCTCGAACAGCTTGACCGTGCGGTAGACGGTGGAGATGGAAATGTGCTCGTCGATCGCGGAGCAGCGCCGGTAGAGCTCCTCGACGTCCGGATGGTCGTCGGCCGCCGCCAGCACGCGCGCGATGATGCGGCGCTGCTCGGTCATGCGCATGCCCTTGGCGGCGCACAGGGCTTCGATATCTTTGAGCTTCGGAGCGTTCACGACGCGGTCTCCGGGGCTCCGGAATATCACGGCCGGGGTGCCAAAATCCATCGGCCCGTGCCGCCGCTCGCAGGAGCGGCTCAAACCAGATCGCGGCGCAGGACCAGCGCGGTCGACGCCTTGCCGGCCTGGTCGCGGTAGTAGCCCTGGCGCCGGCCGACTTCGCGGAAGCCTGCGCGGCGATAGAGCCGGACCGCCGGCACGTTGTCGTCGCCGACCTCGAGGAACACCGCGCGCACGCCCAGCCCCGCGAGCCGGCGCAGATTGAGATCGAGCAGCTGTTTCGCCAGTCCCCTGCCGCGCCGCGACGACGCCACCGCGATCGACAGGATCTCGGCTTCCGGGCCGGCGATCCGCGACAGAATGAATCCCACCAGGCTGCGGCCGACGGTCGCACGATGGCCCACCGCGTTGCGATCGAACAGCAGGCGCTCGAATTCGCCGTCGCTCCATCCGCGATGGAACGAAGCGCCGTGCAGCGCCGCCATCGCGCGGGCGTCGCGCGAGCTCGCGGGCGAGAGCACCGGCGCGCTGCGCGCGAACAGCCGGGTGACGATCTCGATCATCGGCGCGGCAGGCGGGCGGCGTCCTGCGGCTGGGCGTCGGGCGCGCGCAGATAGAGCGGCTTGGGCGGGCCGTAGCCGTCGGCCGCGGCGGCGCCGAGCCGGGCGACCCAGTCGATGTCGGGCGCGCCGCGCTGCTGGACGAGCAGCGGCGGCTCGGCGTCCTTGGGCCAGGCCGCCGCGATCATGTCGGCGGCCGAACCGACGAGGCGGGCCGGCCCGGTCAGCGCCGCCCGCACCGCATCGCGCATGGTCGCGATGCGCGGCGCGACCAGGGTGCGGCCGTTGGTGCCGAACACCTGCAGGTAGACGTGGTCGTGGCGCGCGTCGATCGCCGCCACCACGTTGGTGGTGTCGTCCTCGGCGATATGGGGCGCCGCAAAGCCCGCCAGCGTCGACAAGCCGATCGCCGGCTTCGAGGCGGCGAGCGCGATGCCGCGCGCCGCCGCGATGCCGACCCGCAGCCCGGTGAAGCTGCCGGGGCCGGTGGTAACGGCGATGCGGTCGAGATCGGAGAACTCGATGCGGGCCTGGTCCATCACGCGGGCGATCACCGGCATCAACGCTTCGGCGTGGCCGCGGGCCATCCTCAGCGTCTGGCGCGCGACGATCCCGCCGCGGCCGGTGTCGAGCACGGCGGCCGAGCAGCCTTCGAGCGCGGTGTCGATGGCGAGGACGCGCATGTCAGGCGACAGAGCGCAGACGAGGGAGGACGCAGGGCCGCGAATAGCGAATGGCGAGCAGCGAATGGGGGCTGCGTGGAGTCGCCATTCGCTATTCGCTGTTCGCTGTCATCGGCAGCCGGTGGTCAGTTCGCCATCGGCCGGACCTCGACCACGTCCGGGAGGTAATGCCGGAGCAGGTTCTGGATGCCGTGCCGCAGCGTCGCGGTCGAGGACGGGCAGCCGGAGCAGGCGCCCTTCATGTCGAGATAGACGACGCCGTCCTTGAAGCCGCGGAAGGTGATGTCGCCGCCGTCATTGGCGACCGCCGGACGCACCCGCGTCTCGATCAGCTCCTTGATGGTGGCGACGGTCTCGGAATCCGCGGCTTCGAAGAATTCGTCCGCGTCGTCCGCGGCGGCACCGGTCTCGCCGCGCAGCAGCGGCGCCTCCGACATGAAATGCTCCATGATGGCGCCGAGGATCGAGGGCTTGAGCTGCTGCCATTCGCCGGCCGCCTTGGTGACGGCGATGAAATCGGAGCCGAAGAACACGCCGGACACGCCGGCGATGCCGAACAGGCGCTCGGCGAGCGGCGATTGCGCGGCCGCGTCCTTGTCGCGCATGTCGAGCGTGCCGCTGGCGAGCACCGGCCGGCCGGGCAGGAACTTGAGGGTGGCCGGATTCGGGGTCGGCTCGGTCTGGATGAACATGGCTGGCTCCTTCGCCGGCACGGCAGCGGTCGAGGCCCGCGCGGCCGGCCAGATTCTCATTATAGTACTTGGCGTTTCCGGGCGGAAGTTCAAGCCGGTTGGCGATTGGGCACCGCCTTAGGTGTTCCCGATACCTCTGTTCGCCACCCGCCGCTACCCGGCGGGCCGCGCGACCACCCGCGCCGGCGCCCCGTCCGATCCGGCGATGTTCAGGGCGAGGAACATGACCTCGACCCGCTGGCCCGCCAGCGCGGTCAGATTGGTCATGTGCTCGGCAATCAGCACGCCGTTGCGGAGCAGCGTGTGGTGGACCGGGAAATCGAAGTCCTTCGGCCGATAATGCGCGGCCATGTCGGGCGTGCTGTAGTCGACGCCGACGATCTTCGCGCCGCGCGCCACCAGCCAGTCCGCGGCCTGCTGGCTGAGGAAGGAGTGCTCCTCGTAGCGATCGGTATTCACGTGGCGCCACCAGCCGGTGTCGATGAGCACGATGTCGCCCTCCTGCATCCGCGGCGTCGCGCGCTCGAGCTGGGCGACGTCGATGACGCCGCGCTCGGGAGCTTCGATCCGCCAGATCACGCCGGGACCGAACAGGCGATCGAGCGGCACCTCATCCATGGCCGGACCGTCGGTGATGAAATGCCGCGGCGCGTCGAGGTGGGTGCCGTGATGCACGACCATGTGCAGCTCGGTCACGTTGGCGTTGTGCGGCGGCTTGGTCATGATCTGGCGGATGCGCGGCTGCGGAAAGAATGGGATGCGCGACAAGGTCTCGGTGATCCGATGCGACAGGTCGGTCCAGGGGCCGGAAGCTGCGATCCGGGGAGCGGGAAGGTCGCGCCAGCCCTTCCAGCCGTGGGCCTTGTTCGGCGAGCTTTCGCACATTCATGAATTCCGTTGCTTGGCCCGACTGGCGGGGTCGCCTGCCGGGGTCACGACATCGAGTCGAGGTCGGCGTCGCTGAGATGGCCGGGCACGATCGCCACCGGGATCGGGAATTCGCCGGCGGTCTTGGCCAGGCTGCTGACCAGCGGCCCGGGTCCTTCCTTGCCGGTGGCGGCGGCGAGCACCAGGATGGCGATGTCCTCGTCCTCCTCGATCAGCTCGAGCAGCTGCTTCGCCTTCTCGCCTTCGCGAATCACGCGCTGCGGCATGATCCCGGTGATGCTCGACGAGCGCGCCGCGTGGCGGTCGAGCACGGCGTTGGCCTCCTCGTGCGCTTCCGCGCGCATGATGTCGGCGACGCCGAGCCATTGCTGGCTGTGATCGTGGGTCTCGATCACGCGCAGCATGATCACCGCCGCCCCGATGCGCAGCGCCCGGCGGCTGGCGAAGTAGACCGCCCGGTCGCACTCCGGCGTATCGTCGATGACGACCAGGAATTTCGGCGAATGACCGGATTCGTAGCTGCGGCGCTTACTGCTCATCGGCGCTCCCGCGGCTGTTCACGGCCTCTGTCGTGGGTCGGCGTCGCATGAAATCGGAATCTGCCACGCCGTTCGGTGGCGGCACAAGGCGGGAAAATCTTCGTAAAATCGGGTCGAATTCGCCTTGCCGGATCAGCGCCGCACGAAACCGACGATGTCCTTGACCGCCTTCATGGTGTCGGCGGCGATCGCCTGCGCACGCACGGCGCCGTCGGCGAGCACCGAATCGATATAGACCGGATCGGCGACCAGCCGCTTCATTTCGGCATTGATCGGTCCGAGCTTGGCGACGGAAAGATCGACCAGCGCGGCCTTGAAGGTCGAGAACTGCGCGCCGCCAAATTCCTTGAGAACCTCCGCTTTGCTCTTGTCCGCGAGCGCCGCGTAGATGCCGACAAGGTTGTCCGCCTCCGGGCGGTGCTCGAGCCCCTTCTCCTCGTGCGGCAGGGCATCGGGATCGGTCTTCGCCCGGCGGATCTTGAGCGCGATCGCATCGGCGTCGTCGGTCAGATTGATGCGCGACTGGTCCGACGCGTCCGACTTCGACATCTTCTTCGATCCGTCGCGCAGCGACATCACCCGCGTCGCCGGCCCCTGGATCAGCGGCTCCGGCTGCGGAAAGAAGGCGTCGCCATAGCCGTGCGCGTGGATCGACTTGCCGAAGTCGTTGTTGAACTTCTGCGCGATGTCGCGCGAGAGCTCGAGGTGCTGCTTCTGGTCATCGCCGACCGGGACATGGGTGGCGCGATACACCAGAATGTCGGCGGCCATCAGCGCCGGATAGGCATAGAGGCCGACCGAGGCGTTCTCGCGGTCCTTGCCGGCCTTCTCCTTGAACTGGGTCATGCGGTTGAGCCAGCCCAGCCGGGCGACGCAATTGAACACCCAGGCAAGCTCGGCGTGCTCGGCGACCTGGCTCTGGTTGAACACGATGTGCTTCTTGGGATCGATGCCGCAGGCGATGAAGGCGGCGGTGACCTCGCGCGTCGCCTTCGGCAGCTCGGCCGGGTCCTGCCACACCGTGATGGCGTGCATGTCGACCACGCAATAGATGCAGTCGTACGTCTCCTGCAGCGCGACGAACTTGACGATGGCGCCGAGATAGTTGCCGAGATGCAGGTTGCCGCTCGGCTGCACGCCGGAAAACACGCGCTCCTTGAAGGCCATTGCCCAAACCTCGCCGATTGCGGGCGCCACATGGCATGACCGGCGGCAACGGCGCAAGGGCTCGTTGGTTGGCGCATGTCGTTTTCGGAAGTCCCCATTTTCCGGGACATGCGGGCTAGAGCCGCGCGCGCACCGCCGCGATGAGGTCGCGCAGCCGCGCGACGCCGAGCAGCTCGAGGCTCGCGAGATAGACCGCAAGCCCGAGTGCGACCAGGACAACGAGCAGGGCGAGCCGCGCCAGCGATCCGCTTGCGCCCGGCAGCGACGCCAGGAGGTCATGGGCGGCAAAAATCACCATCCCCATGATGAGCGTCGCCGCCACGATGCGCGGCAGTCGCCGCGCCGCGCCGCGGTCGCACCGAAGCCAGCCGCGCCGGGCCAGGATCGCGCCGAGCAGCGCGGCGCCGACCCAGCCCGAGATGGCGATCGCCGCCGCCACGCCGACGTGGCCGTAGTGGGGAAACAGGACGAGCGCGCCGGCCACGGCGGTCGCCAGGCCGGCGAGGGCGGCCAGCATCGGCGTGCGGGTGTCCTCGTGCGCGAACGAGACGGCGCCGAGCACCTTCTCCAGCACGTGGCCGGGCAGGCCGGCGCAGATCGCCGCCAGCGCGGCGGCGACCGCCGCGGTGTCGTGGGCGCCGAAGGCGCCGCGCTCGAACAGCCCGCCGGCGATCGGCTGCGCCAGCAGCGCGAATCCGACCGCGGACGGCAGCGCCAGCCCGAGCCCGATCTCGTAGCCGCGCGACTGCGCGGCGGCGATCGCCTCCGGCGCTCCGTCGCGCACGCTCAGGGCGATCGCCGGCACCAGCACGGCGGCGCTCGCGATCGACACGACCCCGAGCGGCAATTCGTAGAGGCGGTTGGCGTAGTAGAGCCACGACACCGCCGCCGGCGACGCCGACGCCACCATCGCGCCGGCGATCAGCTTCAACTGCGGTACGCCGGCGGCGACCAGGCCGGGCACGGCGCGCGCAAAAAAACGCCGCGCGTCGGCCGAAAAGCCGAACCGCAGCCGCAGGCGCTCTTTGAGTGGACGCGTTTTGTGCGAACCGCTTCCCGTCCCGGATCGGGATAGGCTTTCGCCGGACGACGCCATGCGGCGGCGAAGCCGCAGGAAACCCGCGCCGGTCACGGCGAGCTGCACGATGCCGGCGAGCACGATCGCGTGGGCGAGCAGCGCGCCGGTGGTCGCCGGCAGCGCCGGACCGAAGGCCGCAATCCATGTCAGCGCCAGCAGCAGGACGGCGTTGAACGCGACGATGCCCAGCGCCGCGGCGCCGACCCGGCCCTGCGCGTTGAGCGCCGCCGCCAGCACCGCGACCGCGCCGGCGAGGACCACATAGGGCGCGGCGATGTGCAGGTAGTCGGCGGCCAGCGCGCCGCGCTCGCCGCCGAAGCCCGGCGCCAGCGCGCCGATCACCGCCGGCGCGAACAGCAGGCCGATCAGCGCCAGCGCCCCGCAGGCCAGGATCATCGCTTCCAGCACCGCCCGGAAGAACCGGTCGGTGCCTTGCTCGCCGTCGGCGGCCTTGATCCGCAGCCACAGGGGCACGAAGGCCGCGTTGAGCGCACCCTCGGCCAGCATGCGGCGGAAGACGTTGACGAGCTGCAGGACCGCGAAGAACGCATCGGAGAGGACGCCGGCGCCAAGCACCGAAGCGATGCCCATGTCGCGAAAGAAGCCGAGCAGGCGCGAGAGCAGCGTCGCGCTGCCCACCGTGGTGACGTCGCGCGCCAGCGACATGCGGGATCGGCCTCCGTTTTCATCTTAGGCGCGGCGCTGCAATTGCGTCCACTGGACCGCTGGCTATAGTGCGCGCCGCGTTCCCTTTGCGCAGAGGAATCCATGGCCGCAACCCGCTACGACGTGCTCGGCATCGGCAACGCCATCGTCGACGTGATTTCGCGCACCGACGACGATTTCCTCGCCAAGCAGAACATGCACAAGGGCACGATGGCGCTGATCGACGAGGCGCGGGCGGCGGTGATCTACGACGCCATGGGGCCGGCGGTGGAGGTGTCGGGCGGCTCGGCGGCGAACACCATCGCCGGCGTGGCGAGCCTGGGGGGGCGCGCGGCTTTCGTCGGCAAGGTCAAGGACGACGAGCTCGGCCGCGTCTTCGCCCACGACATCCGCGCCGCCGGCGTCGCCTACGAGACGCCGCCGGCCTCGACCGGCCCGTCGACCGCGCGCTGCTACGTGCTGGTGACCGCCGACGGCGAGCGCACCATGAATACTTATCTGGGCGCCGCGCAGGACCTGCATCCCAACGACATCGACGCCGATACGGTCGCGGCGTCCGGCATCATCTATCTCGAGGGCTATCTGTGGGACCCGCCGAAGGCCAAGGAAGCCTTCCTCAAGGCGGCCGAGATCGCGCATGGCGCCGAACGCGACGTCGCGCTCACGCTGTCCGACGCATTCTGCGTCGATCGCTATCGGGCCGAATTCCGCGATCTGATCCGCACCGGCACGGTCGATCTCGTGTTCGCCAACGAGCGCGAGCTGCACAGCCTCTACGAGACCGCCGACTTCGACACCGCGCTCAACGCCCTGCGCGGCGACGCCAAGCTGGCGGTGGTTACCCGCAGCGAGAAGGGCTGCCTGGTGGTGACGCGCGAGCAGACCGCCGCGGTGCCGGCGTCCCCGGTGGCGCGCCTGGTCGACGCCACCGGCGCGGGCGACCTGTTCGCCGCCGGGTTCCTGGTGGGGCTGTCGCGGGGAACGGATTACCGCAGCGCGGCCCGTCTCGGCGCGCTGGCCGCCGCCGAGGTCATCCAGCACCTCGGCGCCCGGCCCGAGACCTCGCTCAAGGCGCTGGCCCGCGACAACGGCTTCGATCTCTAGAGCGGGATGACTTTTCTTCGAATCGTTATCCCGCTCTAGCTTATTGGTGGAGCATGATCTTTTCCGAAAACCGGTATCCACCCCGGATCAAGTCCGGGGCAGGCTTTTTCGGGATCATGCGCCAGGGCCGCCGACCGAACGATCGTCCGGGTTCGATCCGCCCAATCTGCGCTATCCACAGCGATTCACAGGAATGTCAGCCTCCCGCGCCTGTGTCTCGGAACTGTCGCTCCGATCTGGCATTAGTCGCCACGCGGAGGGGCTCTGCCCGGAGGTTGTGTCATGAGTTCCCAGGGAGTTCGCCTGCCTAGCCGGTTCCCGATCGGCACCCGTTACGTCATCGAGGGCCGCGGCGGCGGCGACGGCCGTTTGCGTATTCACGTGCGCTATCTGGAGTTCCCGGACGGCCGGCACGTCGATCTGCCGACCGACCCGGCGGACCGCCCGCGGGCGCGCCGCCGCCGTCGGAACCGGCGGACCAGGGCACGAAAATAATTTTGTCGGTTCCGGAACCGGCAGGGGGCATGGGCGTTGACAATCGACGCCGGGTGGAGTGCCCCCCAGCCCCCAACCCCTCACCCATCCGGCGATAGACCCTGGCCCCTTCGGGCGCCGGGGTCTTCTTTTTGTGGAAAACCGCTTCCGCGATGGAACCCGTTGCCGGCGGCGCGGTTGGATGTCCCGGCGCGCTCCAATCCACACGTGGGCTGCCGGCGCCGGGTGGGCGGACCCGTCCTCAAGGGCGACACTCGGCGCCCTTTCTTTTCTTTTCCGAACGGCCGCATCGCGTTTGGCGGCGAACCGGAGATCCCCGGTTCGCCGCGGAGAACGCGACAAGCGCCAGTACGCGACAAACGCACTACAAGTCGGATTTAGCGGCGATTTTGCTGCCAGCACGCCGCCTTGGGATCAGAACGGCTCGCCGTATTGCGGCGACGGCAGATTCTTCGAATTCACCATCAATTCGAACGGACTGGTGCCGGCGTCGGGCGCCGTGGCCCGCTGCAGCGAGCGCGTGGTCGTGGCGGCGAACGTGCCGACCGTCACGATGGCCAGGGTAGCGACGATTGCGAAGGACATGAGCATCATCGGGCGCATTTTTTGGCTCCATCTTGTGAACGCCGCGGCTCGCATTCGCAGGCCGTGACGGGGGGCGATGGCGCTTGGTCGGGCGGAAAGGCATTCGCGTTCACGGCGGGAGCGCGATCACATCAACGTGATCTGGGCCCAGGCGTAGACCTGACGCGCCGCCCCGAAGCCAAAACGTCGGGAGGATCAATGGATTGGTGGTCAAATACCGCCCTGCCGCGGGGCGGGCAGTGGCGCCGTGCTAGGCCTGCCCCATCACCAGATCGTCCCGGTGCACCATCTCGGTGCGGCCGCCGAACCCCAGGATCGAGAGGATGTCGGCCGAGGACCGGCCTTTGATCTTGTCGGCGTCGTCGGCGTCATAGGCGACGAGCCCGCGGCCGATCTCAGCGCCGTCCGGACCGCGGATCACCACCGCGTCGCCGCGCGCGAAGGTGCCGTCGATGCGGATCACCCCGGCCGGCAGCAGGCTGCGCCCGCTGCGCAAGGCCGCCACCGCTCCGGCGTCGATGGTCAGCACGCCCTTGGGCTCGAGCGAGCCCGCGATCCACTTCTTGCGCGCGGTGACCGGATTGGCCGGGGTCAGGAACCAGGTGCAGCGCGCCCCGTCCGCGATCGCCTTGAGCGGGTGGCCGATGCGCCCGGAGGCGATCACCATGTGGGTACCGCCGGAGGTCGCGATCTTGCCGGCCTCGATCTTGGTCTGCATGCCGCCGCGCGAGAGCTCCGAGCCGGCGGCGCCCGCCATCGCCTCGATCGCGGGCGTGATGCGCTCGACCAGCGGCACCAGCTTGGCGGCCGGGTTGCCGGCGGGGGGCGCGTCGTAGAGACCGTCGACGTCGGACAGCAGCACCAGGAGGTCGGCGCTCGCCATGGTGGCGACGCGCGCCGCCAGCCGGTCGTTGTCGCCGTAGCGGATCTCGTTGGTGGCGACCGTGTCGTTCTCGTTGATCACCGGCACCGCGCGCCAGTCTAGCAGCTTGTCGATGGTCGAGCGCGCGTTGAGATAGCGCCGGCGCTCCTCGGTATCCTGCAGCGTCACCAGCACCTGGCCGGCGGTGATGCCGTGGCGGCCGAGCACCTGCGCCCAGGTGCCCGCCAGCGCGATCTGGCCGACGGCCGCGGCCGCTTGGCTGTCCTCGAGCTTGAGCGGGCCCGCCGGCAGGCGCAGCACCGCGCGGCCGAGCGCAATCGCGCCGGACGACACCACCAAGAGATCGCGCTTGTCGCCGTGCAGCGCGGCGATGTCCTCGGCGAGCGAGACCAGCCAGTCGTCCTTGAGCCGTCCGCCGCCGCTGTCGACCAGCAGCGATGACCCGACCTTCACCACGATGCGGCGGAAATCGGTGAGGGTTGGGGCCTTGCGAGACATCTGGCAGCGACTTGGGCCGACCGGCGGCGCGCGACACCATTGCCGCGTCGCCGGTTGTTTAACACGCACTGTCGTCTGCGCGCCAAGACGAACATTTATTCGCCGTACTCCGTTTGATTCCACCGCCTCGTGGCCGATTTGTCACACCGTCCCGGACCGCCGGGTGATAAAATCTTGTCCTGAATTCACGCTGCTTTGACTCACGCTGGGGGGCGTCATGAGGAAGCTGCTAGTCGGAATGACCGCGCTCGCTTGGTGCTGCGCGGCGGTGTCCGTCCATGCCGCGGATCAGCGCGCAGTGCCGGTCAAGGCGCCGCCGGTCGCGATCTCGGCCTGGAGCGGGTTCTATCTCGGCCTCGACGCCGGCTTTCAATCGACCAGGACCGATCTGACGCTCACCAGCATTGCGACCGTTGGTGGGGTCTTAGGCCCCCAGACAATCACGCCCGGCGGCGCAACAACTCTGCCATATGACGGCACCGGAGCGAGGTTTGGTGCATTCGGCGGCTACAATTGGCAAGCATCGCCGCAATGGGTGTTCGGCGCCGAAGCCGACTTCGGCTGGACCGACAACAAGACGACGCTCAACGGCGTCGCGATCCCGGCGTTTTTCTGCTGCGCCAACATCGGCCATAGCTCCAGCGTGTCCACCAACTGGGATGCCAGCGTCCGCGCGCGCGCCGGCTTCCTGGTGACGCCCACCTTCATGGTCTATCTGACGGGCGGCGTGGCTTGGCAGCGCTTCGAGACGAACTCGAGCTGCGGCGCGCCGTTTTGCGTCGCCGTTCCGCCTCCCGGCGTCACCTTCGTCCCATTTTCCATCACCAACGCCTTCACCAAGACCGGCTACACCGTCGGCGGCGGTATCGAAACCATGCTGTGGCCGAATTGGTTCCTGCGGGCGTCCTACCGCTACGCCGAATTCGGAACCGTCAGTTTCAACGTCACCGACGTCGTCACCGGAGGCGTCGCTGCCACCTCGACCTTCATAACCTCTACGATGGACCTGAAGCTTAGAACCCATACGGCATCGTTCGGCATCGCCTACAAGTTCGGCGAGTCTGCAGCCACCGCCTATGCGGCTGATAAGTCGGCCATGCCCGTCAAGGCGCCGATCTACAAGGCGCCGCCGGTCGCTCCCTTGTCCTGGACCGGATTCTACCTCGGCCTCGACGTCGGCCTGCGATCAACGCACACCGACGTGATCACCACCTCCGCGTTCGAAAACGGCATCCCCCGCGACTTCACCAATTTCGCCACCGAGGAGCCGCTCAACAAGACCTCGATCCGGTTCGGCTCCTATGCCGGCTACAATTGGCACGTCGCGCCGCTGTGGGTCGTCGGCATCGAGGTCGACGCCGGCTGGGCCGAGCGCGACGCGACGCTTCCCGGCTTCCCGTTCAGCCCCGGCTTCAACACCAGCGGCATCGCCATCGACGGGCTGTCGGTCAAGACCACCTGGGACGCCAGCGCGCGCGGCCGGATCGGCTATCTCCTCAGCCCCACGGTGCTCGGTTACGTGACCGGCGGCGCGGCCTGGCTGCACTACGACGTCACCTCGGCTTGTCCCGGCTTTTGCGCCTTGCCGCTCTTCGCGCTCGGGCCGTTCATCATCAGCAACTCGGCGACCCGAACCGGCTGGACGGCCGGCGGCGGCTTCGAGGCGCTGCTGTGGAGCCGCTGGTTCGCCCGCGCCGAGTATCGCTATGCCGATTTCGGCACCGAATCCTTCACGACGGTGCGCACCGGCACGCTCGGCCTGATCACCTCGGTGGTCGACAATTTCGACGTCAAGATCCGGACGCACACGTTCAAGTTCGGTCTCGCCTACAAGTTCACCGACTGAGGTCCGCATCCGCCTGCGGGGAGGCGATCGCCGCCGATCACGAGGCGAGGGTCGCCTCGTCGCGCGTTGCGCCCGCCGTTTTGGCCCAGCGATTTTCCGGCCGCGGCAGCCCGAGATTTTCCCGCAGGGTCGCGCCCTCGTACTGGGTGCGGAACAGGCCGCGACGTTGCAGCTCGGGAACGAGCAGGTCGACCACGTCGTCGAGCCCTTGCGGGAAGGTCAGCGGCAGGATGTTGAAGCCGTCGGCGGCGCCGGCGGTGAACCAATGCTCGAGCGTGTCGGCGATCTCCGCCGGCGTGCCGCAGACCGTGCGGTGCGCGCGCTGGCCGATGACGCGCTTGTAGAGCTGGCGGATGCTCAGGTTCTCGCGCCGCGCCAGGTCGACGATCACCTTGAGCCGGCCATGCTCGGCGTTGGCCCAGACCGGATCGGGCACCGGTCCGTCGAGCGGATAGCGCGACAGGTCCTTGCCGAAATACGCCGACAGGTTTTTCAGCCCGAGCTCGGGCTGGATCAGCGCCTGCAGCTTCTCGTATTTGTCCTCGGCCTCGGCCCGCGTGCCGCCGATCACCGTCATGACCCCGGGCAGGACCTTGATGGAGTCGCCCGAGCGGCCGTATTTCGCCGCGCGGCGCTTGACGTCGGCATAGAAGGCGCGGGCGGCGTCGAGATCCTGCTGCACGGTGAAGATGACCTCGGCGGTTTCCGCCGCCAGCTCGCGGCCATCGTCGGACTGGCCGGCCTGCACGATCACCGGATGGCCCTGCGGCGAGCGCTGGATCATGAGCGGGCCGCGCACCGAGAAATGCCTGCCCTTGTGGTGGAGGAAATGCATCTTGGCGGGGTCGAGATACATGCCGCTCGCCTTGTCGGCGATGATGGCGTCGTCCTCGAAGCTGTCCCACAGCCCGAGCACGACCTGCGCGAATTCCCGTGCCCGCGCGTAGCGCTCGGCATGCGCCGCGTGGGTCTCGTGGCTGAAATTCAACGCCTCGGCGGCGGCGAGCGAGGTGACCAGGTTCCAGCCGGCGCGGCCGTTGCTGATCTGGTCCAGCGACGCGAAGAAGCGCGCCACCGTGAACGGCTCGTAATAGGTCGTCGTCATGGTGGCGACGAGGCCGATGCGTTCGGTGACCATCGCGAGAGCGCCGAGCAGCGTGAGCGGCTCGAGCCGCGAGCACGCGCTGGTTCGGCTCCAGACCTCGACGTCGTCGGCGCCGAAGGTCGCGTTGGTGTCGGCGGTGAACAGGAGATCGAACTTGCCGCGCTCGGCGGTGCGGGCGATTTGCGCGTATTGCTGGACGCTCAGCCGCGCCCGGGCATCGACGCCGGGGTCGCGCCAGGCGGCGACGTGATGTCCGCTGCCCTCGAAGAACAGGCCGAGCTTCATCTGTCGCGGTGGAGTACCGGTCGCGGCGTCGTTCATCGCGCAGCCTCCCGCGGCCGCCGGGCGACGCGCGTGCCGCCGGATGCCTGCTCGAAACTTCGGAGCTTGCGCGGGCTGCGTCAATAACCTTGAGGATGGATCACGGCTGCCAAGCGGCTGCGGGCGTGCCTGCGCGGGCGTTTGCGTGGCGCTCTTCGTCGATGACCGCGAGCAGCGCGCGCATGGCCTCGGGCACGCCGGCGCCGGTGGCCGCCGAGATCACCAGCGGCGCGCGCTTGGCGGCGCGCTTGAGGCGTGCGGTCTGCTGCTTGAGTTGCTCGGGCGTGAGCGCGTCGGCCTTGTTGAGCGCGACGATCTCGGGCTTGTCGGCCAGGCCTTCGCCATAGGCATCGAGCTCCGCGCGCACGGTCTTGTAGGCCTCGCCGGCGTGCTCGCCGGTGCCGTCGACCAGGTGGAGCAGCACCCGGCAGCGCTCGACGTGGCCGAGGAAGCGGTCGCCGAGGCCGGCGCCCTCGTGTGCCCCTTCGATCAGGCCGGGGATGTCGGCGAGCACGAATTCGCGGCCGTCGCTTTCCACCACACCGAGCTGCGGATGCAAGGTCGTGAACGGGTAGTCGGCGATCTTGGGCTTGGCGGCGCTCACCGCCGCCAGCAAGGTCGACTTGCCGGCATTGGGCAGCCCGACGATGCCGGCATCGGCGATCAGCTTGAGCCGCAGCCGGATGGTGCGCTCCTCGCCCGGCTGGCCCGGATTGGCATGGCGCGGCGCCCGGTTGGTCGAGCTCTTGAAATGCGTGTTGCCGAAGCCGCCGTTGCCGCCGCGCGCCAGCACCACACGCTGGCCCACGTCGGTGAGGTCGGCAAGCAGGGTCTCGCCGTCCTCCTCGTAGATCTGCGTGCCGGCCGGCACCTTCATCACGACGTCGTCGCCGCTCGCGCCATGGCGGTCCTTGCCCATGCCGGCGCGGCGGTTCTTGGCCTTGAAGTGCTGCTGGTAGCGGTAGTCGATCAGGGTGTTGAGGCCGTCGACCGCCTGCGCGACCACGTCGCCGCCCTTGCCGCCGTCGCCGCCGTTGGGCCCGCCGAACTCGATGAACTTCTCGCGCCGGAACGACACGCAGCCGTTGCCGCCGTCACCCGAGCGGATATAGACCTTGGCCTCGTCGAGAAATTTCATGACCCCTGCAATATGCGGTGGGCAAGGCGGAAAAGGGAGAGGTCAGCGCGTGCGCTTGGTTCCGGCGGAAGCCCGCGCCGCCACGACCTTGAGCCGCGCCGGCCGCGGCGTCGGATACATCTCGCGCACGTGCGCGGCGAGCAGCTCGGAAAACCCCTCGGCATAGTGCGGTAGCGTGCGCCGCCGGTCCCAGAGAACCGCCACCGTGATGTGCAGCGGCTCGCGTCGGTGCGTCACCCGCATGATCCGGACCGGGCTGCGATCGGTGCGCAGGACCGAGGGGATGACCGCCACACCGTGTCCTTCCTCGGCGAGCGCCAGCAGCGCATGCGCGGCGCTGCTCTCGACCAGGACATTCGGCCGCACGCCGGCAAGACGGCACGCCGCGTCGAACACGTTGCGCGTCGCATAGCTCGGGTTCGGCAGCAACAGCGGATGCTGGACCAGCCGGCGGATCTCGATGGTGTCGGTTTCCGCGATGTCGAACGTCGGCGCGCAGGCCGCCAGCATCTGGAACAGCGGCAGCAGGTAGCTCGCGAATCGGTGCTCATCCACGGGCACGACGTTGAGCACGCTGATCGCCAGATCGGCCTCGCCCTGCTCGAGCATGGTGAGATGCTCGGCCGCATCCGCCTCGATCAAGGCGAGCCGCACGCCCGGGAAGCGTTCCGCATACCGGTGCAGGAAGATCGGAAACAACCCTTCGATCGTCAGCGCCGAGGTGGCGACCCTGAGCACCTTGAGCTCGCCGCGCCGCAGCGCTTGCGCGCGCTCGCCGACCGTGCCGGCATGGGCGAGCAGGCTGCGGCAATCGCCGAGCAATTGCTCGCCGCGCGGCGTGAGCAGGAGGCGTCGTCCGGCTCGCTGGAACAGCTCGAAGCCCAGCTCCTGCTCGAGCCCCCCGATCTGCCGCGACAGCGCCGGCTGGGTGATGTGGAGCACCTCCGCCGCCTTCGAGACGGTGCCGTGCTCGGCGACGGTGACGAAGGTTTTCAGGCGCCGGAGGTCCATCCCTCCTGCTTATGCCCCTTCGGCATGAAAAACCAGAAAAATTATGCATTGGACGCAGAAGCCCACTTTACTGCAGAGCAGCGCGCGAAAATTTTTTTAGCACCCGGAGTAACGCCCATAACTTTTATCTATGAGCTCCAATCCGGACCAACCGGGAGGAGTCTCATCAGCAGGAGTGTGACATGACGCTCGCGATTGGCGATACCGCCCCCGACTTCGAGGCGACCACGACGGAGGGCAATATCCGCTTCCACGACTGGATCGGCGACAAGTGGGCGGTGCTATTCTCGCACCCCAAGGACTTCACGCCGGTGTGCACCACCGAGCTCGGCTACATGGCGAAGATCAAGCCCGAGTTCGACAAGCGTGGCGTCAAGATTCTCGGGCTCAGCGTCGATCCGGTCGACAGCCACGCCAAGTGGGTGAGCGACATCAAGGAAACGCAGGGTTTCGCGCCCAACTACCCGATAGTCGG
>JBEVIH010000210.1:0-42818 GCA_040510815.1 Xanthobacteraceae bacterium
TTGGAAGAAGCCATGGCCAGGGGCGAGGCCGGCCGCAAGCCGCCGAAGGCGAGCCAGTTCGCGTTCAGCGAGAAGGACTACGCCTGGATGGACTCCAAGCTCACGCCACAACCGAACTCGATCGTCCGCGACGCCATAGAGCTGACCGGAGCGATGCAAAAGGTGGCGAAGAAGACCTTCATCCGCGCACCAAAATATCCGCAGAAGATGTTCGACCAGGCCTACGAAGAGTGCAAAGCGGACCCGTCATGGACGACGTATGTGACTGACAATTCCCAGCACGACATCATGATCGACCAGCCCGAATGGCTCGCCGGCATCATGCTCAAGCATTCCTGAGCGCCACCGCGGCTCGAGGCCCATGCGGACGGCGGCCACGCCTTGTGAAAGGCGCGCGGATACCCCGGGCGCCTCGCAAGACGCGCGCGCTTAAGGGCTACGGTCGCTCCTCTTCCACCCCCGCACAAATCGGCCTACCCTGTCGCCACCTGCCCGACCGGGATCAGCCGTCGGCGGCGATCGCTGCAAGAACAACAAACGTCCCCCGCGGGCAGTGGTGGCGCCGGCCGCCCGGCGAACCGAGAGCTTTGGGAGGATGAGCACGATGAAACTTCCCCGCCGTCATTTCCTGCAGCTGGCCGCCGGCGCGGCCGCGCTGCCGGTCACGGCCCGCGTCGCGGGCGCGCAAGCCTACCCGTCGCGGCCGGTGCGCTGGATCGTGTCGTTCGCGGCGGGCGGCCCCAACGACGTGGTCGCGCGCATCATCGGCCAATACCTGTCGGATCATCTGGGGCAGCAGTTCATCATCGAGAACCGGCCGGGCGCCGGCGGCAATGTCGGCATGGCGTCGGTGCTCAGCTCGCCGCCCGACGGCTACACGATCGCCTTCGCCGGTCCGAACTACGCCATCAACCCGGGGCTCTACGACAACATGCCGTTCAACTTCATCCGCGACAGCGCCCCGGTCGGCGGAACGATTCGGCTCGCCAACGTGATGGAGGTGCATCCGTCGGTGCCGGCCAACACCATGGCCGAGTTCATCGCCTATGCGAAAGCCAATCCGGGCAAGATCAACTTCGCCTCGGGCGGCATCGGCACCTCGCCGCATCTCTCGGGCGAGCTGCTCAAGTCGATGACCGGCATCAACCTCGTGCACGTGCCGTACCGCGGCACGGCCCCCGCGCTCACCGACCTGCTGGCCGGCCAGGTGCAGGTGCTGTTCGACAACATCCCCGGCTCGATCGGGCACATCAAGAACGGCAAGGTGCGCGCGCTCGGCGTGACCGGGGCGAAACGCGTGGCGGCGATCCCGGAGGTGCCGACCATCGGCGAAACCGTGCCGGGCTACGAGGTGAGCATCTGGTACGGGATCGCGGCGCCCAGGGGCACGCCGCCCGAGATCATCGACAAGCTCAATGGCGCGGTGAACACGGTCCTGGCCGACCCGAAGCTGCAAGCCCGCCTGGCCGAGCTCGGCGGCGAGCCGATGCCGATGAAGCCGGCCGAATTCGGCAAGCTGGTGGCCGACGAAACCGAGAAGTGGGGCAAGCTGATCCGGTCGGCCAACATCAAGGTGGAGTAGGCACCCCCTCACACGCGCGCTCTCTCTCGGCCTCATGCTGAGGAGCATCGCAGCGCGCGGCGGATATAGGCAGTGCCACGCGCGCTGTCGCGCTGCGATGCGTCTCGAAGCATGGGGCCGTCATCGCAAGTCGGCTGTTGCCGACTTGCGCACCTAAAGTGCCGATCTCGGGCAAGCCCGAGATCGGGCCGCCCCATCCTTCGAGACGCGCGCACGCAAGTCAGATTTTGCCGAAAGTCTGCGGCATGCGCGCTCCTCAGGATGAGGGCGGAACCTACAGCACGCATGAGCGAAGGCTCAATCCGGGCCAACGTTGCTCCTCTTCCGCCACCGCACAAATCGGCCTACCCTGTCGCCACCTGCCCGACCGGGATCAGCCGTCGGCGGCGATCGCTTTCCAAGAACAACAAGCGTCCCCGCGCGGGCAATCGTGGCGCGGTCGCCGGCGATCCGTGACCTTTGGGAGGAGGAACGTCATGAAACTTCCGCGCAGGCATTTTCTGCAGCTGGCGGCGGGCGCCGCCGCGCTGTCGGCCGTTCCGCGGACCGCGCGGGCGCAAGCCTACCCGGCGCGGCCGGTGCGCCTGACGGTTTCGGTCCCGGCCGGCGGCTCGCCCGACATCGTCGGACGTCTCATCGGGCAATGGCTGTCGGAGCGGCTGGGCCAGCCATTCGTCGTGGAGAACCGGCCGGGCGCCAGCGCCAATATCGGCACCGAGGCGGTGGTGCGCGCGCCCGCGGACGGCTACTCGCTCCTCCTCGCCATGTCGGCGAACGCCATCAACGCGTCGGTCTACGACAACCTGCGTTTCAATTTCATCCGCGACACCGTGCCGGTGGCGAGCATCGGCACCATTCCCCTGGTCATGGTGGTCAATCCATCGGTGCCGGCGACGACGGTTCCCGAGTTCATCGCCCATGCCAAGCCCATTCCGGGCAAGATCAACATGGCGTCGGGCGGCAACGCCACGCCGCTGCACGTCGCCGGCGAGCTGTTCAAGATGATGGCGGGCGTCAACCTCACCCACGTGCCCTACCGCGGCGAGGCGGCGTCGCTGCCCGACCTGGTCAGCGGGCAGGTGCAAGTGATGTTCGGCGTGCTGCCGGCGTCGCTGGGCTACATCCGGTCCGGCCAGCTGCGCGCGCTGGCGGTGACCAGCCCGAAGCGGCAGGCGGCTTTGCCGGACATTCCGGCGATGGCCGAATTCCTGCCGGGCTACGAGGCCTACGGCTGGTACGGGATCGTCGCGCCCAAAGGCACGCCCGCCGAGATCGTCGAGAAGCTCAACAAGGAGATCAATGCCGCGCTCGCCGACGGCAAGACGAGGGAGCGGCTCACCGACCTGGGATGCGCCGTGTTCTCAGGTTCGCCCGCCGATTTCGGCAAGTTCATCGCGGACGACACCGAGAAATGGGGCAAGGTGGTGAAGCTCGCAGGCATCAAGCCGGAGTGATCAAGGCGGGACGCCCGCATCCGCCTTGTTCCGAAGGCGGGCTTGCGCGGACAAGTGCAGCGCAGCAACAGGCGGGGTGACGTGCGGTGAGGTTGGCCCCGGATTTCGCTTCCCTATGGTGTGGATTTGCGGTGTCCCGCTTCGCGGGCGCAAGCGGGCCGCAACGCGCGCCGCGCCCGCGGCGCATGCACCTTCCATCGCGAATCATGCGGCGTCGCAGCAAGGTGCTGGCGCTGTCGCCCGCTGGGTTCGGCAAGCGCATCGAGCAGGAGACCGGGACATGGAAAACGTGGCGATATGCCGCTTCGCCGAAATCGACCGGCGACCAAAGCTGGCGGCCGATTTGATTCGCCGCCAAGGCGCCCTAATCGTGCGGCCCCATCATCGACGCACCAGGCACAACGCACGAGACGAACAAATCGTCGCGCAGCGTACATTAACGGCGGTTCATCGTCCGATCGTCTCTCGCAGTGGTCAGGGGATGATGGCGGCGCGAGTACGCGGCGCGGCGGCGGTGCAGGCATTCGTGCGCGCGCGCGGGCAGCATGACATTTTTTTCATGATTCGGGTAGTCGTGCGAGTTCCATCATCGACGCACTAGGCATAGCGCACGACAAATGTTACGGTCGTTGCTCAGCGTCGAGATTTGCTCGCAGGTAACCAGGAGGGCCCGCTATGGCGCGCTCAATACAAGCTTCAAAGAAAAACGGTCGGAGGAAAACCTTGCCACTCGTCGGCGCGGCCGGCGCGTCGTTGGCGTTCGCGGGCGGCGCATACGCCACCGCGCCGACGGAGCATACACCGCCGCAGGATACCACACCGCGTCCCGTCATCACGCTCGGTGAGGAGGAAATCTCCGACGTCAACTTGGGGACGTTCTACGCCTTCGACAAGGAAAACGTCGAGTTCGGCGACCGCGTGCAACTGGCCCGCCGCGGCTGCGGAGGCTGCGGCTGCAGGGGCTGCGCGCGAGCCTGTCGAGGCTGCGGCGGCTGCGGCTGCGCCGTGCGATCCTTTGGCTGCGGCTGTGGCGGCTGTGGCTGCAGCTGCTCCACCGGCTGCCGGGTGTGGATTGGCTGGGCCTGGGTCTGGGTCTGCTAGCGGAACACGCGAGGCCGGCGGCAGGTTGCCATCTCCTGCCGCGGTCTCCGGCGCCGTCACCTCAGGCGAGCGCGGCCGACCATCCTTCGAAGCCCGCGCGCACGCCAGCGCAAATGATGACTGCCGTCGTGTCGTGCGCGCGCACCTCAGGATGACGGCGTAAGGTGCGCGTACTGACCTCATGACGGGCGATCGCGGAAACCGGTTCAGGCTGGCCGACAGCAAGGACGTTCCGCAGTTTGCGCCGAATTTCAGCGTCTATGTGCTGCCGCCCGATGTGGTGTGCCTCTATTCCGAGGACCGGAAATTCTTTCTGCACGGCGCCCTGTTCTGTGCGCTGGCCTCCCTGATCGGAAAAGGCGGGAAAAGCTTTCGCGAGATCGCACGCCAGCTGGAGCGGGATTTTCCACCCCAGGCCGTCCACGAAGCGCTCAAGCGGCTGATCGAGCGCCGCTACGTCGTCCCGGCATCGCCCGCGTCGGCCGGCGCGGCGGCCGCCTATTGGGCGAGCCTCGGCCTGCCGCCGGAGACTGCCGAGCGAAATCTCCAGAACGTCCGGGTGCGCATCCAGGCGGTCGACGTGCAGGGTGCGGCCGAGCTCGAGGCCGCGCTGCGAGGCCTGGGCGTCCGCATCGTCAAGCGCACGGGCGACCTGACGGTCACGCTGGTGAGCGATTATCTCGAGCGCGCCTTGAGCGAATTGAACCGGCAGCACCTGGCGGACCGCACGACCTGGATCCTGGCGCAACCCTCCGGCATCTTTCCCCTGGTGGGGCCGGTGTTGCGCCCGGGCGAGAGCGCCTGCTGGACCTGCCTCGCCGATCGCATGAAGCGCAACCGCGAGGTCAAGACGCTGCTCGACCGCGAGCAGGCCCGCTGCGTCGCGGTCTCGCCGCTGGCCCGGCACTCGCTCGGGCAAGGAGGCATCGAGCTTGCAGCGATCGAGATCGCGAAAGCGATCGCCGCCGACTTCCGCACGCCATTGCGCGATCACGTCGTCAGCCTCGACCTGCTGGGCGCAACCACCGTGAAGCACTACGTGGCTCGTCGCCCGCAATGTCCGAGCTGCGGCCGCCGGAAGCTGCGCGATCCGAGGCGGGAGCCTGTGCCGATCGAGCTCGGCGCGGGCGGCAAGCTGCTCATGACCAGCGGCGGCTACCGCTCGGTTTCCCCGCGCGCAACGGTCGCGCGCTTCCGCAAGCACGTGAGCCCGCTCACAGGCGTGGTCTCGCGCCTCGAACCGATCGAAGCCGACCTGCCGCTGAACACCAATTACTACGCCAGGCACAATTTTTCCGCGCCGGCCAGGACGGTCGATGAGTTGCGGGCAGGACTGAGCGGCGCCGGCAGCTTCGGCAAGGGCAGCACGGCCGAGCAAGGCGAAGCCAGCGCGCTCATGGAGGCGATCGAGCGCTATTCCGGAATCTTTCAGGGCGACGAGATCCGAGCGACGCGGCGGTTCACGGATTTCCCGGCCGGCGATGCCATTGCGCCGAACGACATTCTGCTGTTCAGCGAGGCGCAGTTGCGGGAGCAGGCGCCGGACGACGGGGTGCCGTCGGCGCCGACGCTGTTCGATCGATCGGCCAGGATCGAATGGTCGCCGGTCTGGTCGCTGCGCGACCAGCGCTTCAAGCATGTTCCGACCACCCTCGCCTACTTTTTCTACCGCGGCCCCGGCGAGATCAACGCGGATTCCAACGGCTGCGCGGCCGGCAACACCATCGCGGAAGCCATCGTGCAGGGTTTCCTCGAGCTGGTGGAGCGGGATGCCTACGCAATCTGGTGGTACAACCGGTTGCGGCGACCGCAAGTCGACCTCGGCCAGCTCGACGATTCCTACGTGCGCGATCTGCGCGCCCGACTCGCCGAGACCGGGCGCCGGCTCTGGGTGCTCGACGTCAGCGGCGACCTCGGGATCCCGAGCTTCGTGTCGGTCCTGCATTGGATGCAGAACTCCCAGGAAAATATCGAGTTCGGGTCCGGCGCGCATTTCGACAGCCGTATCGCCTTGCTGCGCGCGCTGACCGAGTTGAACCAGTTCCTGTCGATCGGCCTGATGGGCGGCGGCAGCGGGGAGAAATCGAGCCTCGACGGCTCCACGCCGTTGCGCCTGCAGGACCATCCGTTCTTGCTGCCGAGCGACCAGCCGGCGGTGCGACCGGACCTCGTCGGCTCCAAGTTCGGCGGTCTCGACGCGCACGAACAGGCGACCACCTGCGTGCGGCTGGCCGAGCGCGCGGGCCTCGACTTCCTGGTGCTCGATCAGACGCGCCCCGACATCGAAGCCCCGGTGGTGAGAGTCATCGTTCCGGGACTGCGGCACTTCTATCGCCGCTTCGCGCCCGGCCGGCTTTACGATGTTCCGGTGAAGCTCGGATGGTTGGACCGGCCGCGGCCGGAAGGCGAGCTCAATCCAATCCACCCCCATACCTGAGGGCGATCTCCGCCTTGCGCGCGTCCCAAACAAGGCGAGGTCGACGGGCGGCGCCGAGCATCAGCCCGCGAAGACGGGCGTCTACGCCCTTGAGTATTTGCGCTCGGCTCAGCGGCCATGTCACCCTCGAACCGCAGGCGGACGGAAAAATCTTCGCCGGCTTCCACGGCCATATGGTTGCGCTGGGAACGTTCAGCGCCGGCGCCGCGGAGCGCGCGCGCAAGCTGCGGACCGGCCTGCCGCTCGCCTCGTTCGCGGCAAGCGGTCGCGGCAGCGACCAGGAGATGCAGCTCCTGGTGCAGCGGTTGGCCAGGCACGGCCTGCTGGAGTATCCGCTGCGGCGCGCACGCGGCGAGGATGCGGTCGTCATCGAGCCGCAGGTCGCCGACTATTGGCCGGCGACGCCGCGGCTGCGCGACGCCGACGTGCTCGTCCTGTCGCGGTTCGCCTACCTGCGACGACGCGGCGACGCGATCGTGCTGGAATCGCCGCGCGCCGGAGCGCTGTTTCGGATCTGCGACCCGCAGCTCGCGGGCGCGATCGCCATGCTGTCCACGCCGCAACAGATCAGGCGGCTGCGCCGGCAGAAAGATTTTCCGGGGATCGAGCTGCTCGCGCTGTTGCTGGACTGCCGCATCCTGTTCAAGGTCGATGCCGGCGAGCGCGGCCTGCGACCGAGCGAGGGCGACCACGACCTCGTCCTCTGGGACTTTCACGACCTGCTGTTCCACGCGCGCAGCACGCAGGGCAGGCACGCCAACCCGCTGGGCGCGGTTGCTCCTTATGCGGGCGTCATAGCTGCGCTGCCGGCGGTGCGGCCACGCTGGCCCGGACAGCCCATCGATCTGCGCAAGTTTTCGACCGCGCATTCGCAGAGTCCCCTCCCCGACCCTCCCCCGCAAGCGGCGCAGGGATGGCTCGCAAGGCTGCTGCGCGAGCGCCATTCGGTCCGCAGCTTCGACCACCAGCGACCGATCACGCTTGCCGAGCTTTCGCGTTTTCTCGACGGCACCGCGCGCGTCCTGGCGACGTCGAAGAGCGGGATTGGTGCGGGCGAAGGCGGTCCGTCGGTGGAGTACACGGCCAGGCCGTATCCGTCGGCGGGCGCGAGCTACGAGCTCGAGCTCTACCTGGCGGTCGACAGCTGCGACGGGCTCGCCCGCGGGTTCTATCATTACGACGCCGGCGGACACGCCCTGGTGCCGATCGGCGCGCCGGCGCAGCAGCTCGATGCGCTGCTGCGGGACGCCGCATTCGCAATGGATGCGCCCGCCGTGCCGCAGATCGTGATCACGATCGCCGCGCGCTTCGGCCGGATTTCCTGGAAGTACAGTTCGATCGCCTATGCGCTGATCCTGAAGGACGTCGGCGTGCTGACGCAGACGCTCTACCTGATGACGACCGAGATGGGGCTCGGCGGATGCGCCATCGGGATCAGCAATGTCGATCTGTTCACGAAGCTGACCGGAATCGACCTGCACGTCGAGGGTCCGGTCGGCCTATTTGCACTCGGCCGCGGCGCGACGGCGCCTGGCGGCGGCGTGAGTTTGTAGCGCATGTCCCGGAAAAGTGGGAACCGGTTTTCCGAAAAGGACATACGCCAATCAAACGAAGCTGGAGCGCGGAGGGCCGCGATCCCGCCCGGCGCTACCAAGACCAGCGGGGGCCGCGCGTGCCGGACGGATCGCGCGATGTGCGCTCGAAATATCCGGGAGGCTTGCGGCGGCGCTGGCCCTCGAGCGCGAACACGGCGCCCTGCGGGTCGGTGCATTGCACGATCCAACTGCCGCCCGGCACTTCAAGGGGGCCGGCGAAGATCTCTCCGCCGCCGGCCTCGACGCGTTGCGCCGCCGCATCGAGGTCGCCGACGTTGAAATAATAGAGCCAGAAGGGGGCAGGGATCGTCGCGGGCTTGGTGAGCATGCCGCCGATCGTCTCCCCGCCGGCGGAGAACTGCTGATAGGTGCCCAGCTCCCCGACATCGGCGTCAGCCGGCTGCCAGCCGAAAAGCCCGCCGTAGAACGCCAACGCCGTTTGCCAGTCGGCGGCGAGCAGCTCGTGCCAGCCGACGCGGCCCGGCGCGTCGAACGCGGCGGGCTGCTCTCGACCCTGACCCAGCCGCTTGATCGCCGCGAACCTCGCGGCTTGCGGGTCGGTGAAGATCGCAAAGCGGCTGATGTCGGGAATGTCCGTGGGCGGAACCTGCACCGCTCCGCCCAGCTGCTCGACCCGGGCGGCGGCAGCATCCACGTCGTCGACCCCCACATAGCCGAGCCAACCCGGCGTTCCGGACGCATTGCTCGCGTCCTGCGGCAGCTGCATCAGCCCGGTGACGAAAGCGTTGCCGGCGGTGAACAGGGTATAGGCCGCGCCGGGCAACGACGCGTTCAGCACGCCCCAGCCCATGACGCTGGTGTAGAAGGCCTTGGCCGCCTCCACGTCGGTCGTGATCAGCTCATACCAGGCGAAACGACCATGAATACTGATCACGTCTGCTGCTCCGCCAGCGTGCAGAGGCTATCGCGATTGCGCGATAGGGGCACCCTGCCGGCAAAAATAGACGGGAAAATAGACAAATAGAAACAAAGAAAAGCCTGACGAGCGATCGAGTGATCCGTCTACTTCAGATCAGCGAGAAAAACCTGACGAGACGTCATGCCCGCGAAAGCAGCTATCCAGTCATCACCACCGTCGCCATGCTTCGCTGACGGTGATGACTGGATCATCCGCTTGCGCTTGCGCGGATGATGACCGCCGAGTTTGCGGCGCAAATTCGAACGGAAACCGCGGATCGTGCCGAGAGCGGACGCCAGCCGGCGTCATTCGATCACCTCGTCGGCGATTGAAAGGAACGTATCCGGAATAGTCATGCCCAGCGCCTTCGCAGTCTTGAGATTGATGACCAAGTCGAACTTGGTCGGCTGCACGACCGGCAGGTCGGCGGGTTTGGCGCCGTCGAGGATGCGGCCGGCATACTCGCCGATCAGACGGTAGGCATCGGGAATGCTCGCACCATAGCTCACCAGACCGCCGGCGACGGCGTATTCGCGCCACGGATAGGCCGCCGGCAGCCGATGGCGGGCCGCAAGCGCGATGATCTGATCACGTTCGCTGGTGAAGAACGGGTCTGCGCTGACGAGGAGAGCGTCGGCGCGCCGTTCGGCGGCCGCCGCAAATGCCGCCTCGAAGCCGCTCCTGGCGGTGGCCTCCAAGACCAGCAATTGCAGTCCGAGGTCGCGCATCGCTTGCGCGAGGTCTTCCGTCTCGACCCGGTAGACGGCGGCGGTGGGATTCCCGAGCAGCGCAATTGTCGCGGCGCGCGGCAGGAGCTCGCGCAGGAGCTGCAGGCGCTTGCCCAGCAATTCGCTGGTATACACGTTCACGCCCGTGGCGTTGCCGTCCGGCCGGCGAAAGTTGGTCACCAGCCCTTCGTCGATGGGATTGGCGCCACTGATGAAAAGAATGGGAATCGTCGCGGTCGCCCTCTTCGCCGCCAGCGCCGGCGTCGTGCCTCCGGTCGCAGCAATCAGGACCACCCGACGCCTGACCAGATCCGCTGCCTGCTCCTGCAGCCGATCGTAATGACCTTCCGCCCAGCGATATTCGATGGTGACGTTGCGACCTTCGACATAACCACGGGCGTTGAGGCCCCTGTGGAACGCGGCCACGAATTGCGCGAAGGCGCGCGGTGAGGCGCTGTTGAGGAAACCGATCACCGGGATGGCCGGCTGCTGCGCGCGCGCCGCGAGCGGCCACGCCGCAGCAGCCCCAAGCACACCGAGAAACTCGCGCCGCCGCATGTCCGACCTTGCCAAGGAGGGCATCGTATGGGGTGGACCTTCCGCTTGGAAGGGGTCGCAATTGAGCTTCACCGATGGCGAGCGACCTCCCAGCGGCGCAGACGGATGGCGACGGAAAGGCTCATCCCGCGCAATTGCTTTCCGCTTGGCCCTCTGATGGCGAGCAGCAAGTAGCCCGCATCCGCCTTCGCCCGAAGGCGGGCTTGAGCGGACAAGTCGAGCGAAGACATGCGGGGTCACGTGTGGCGAGGTCAGCCGCGGTTGCTCGAGCTGCTGACCGGAATGGGGCCGCCTGATGAGGCGGCCCCCGGATCGCGCAACGGCCGTTCCTGGCATGCCGTCCGTCGCCTCGGGAACGGCCGGTGACGGCGCTGGCTCTAGTTCGGGCGTTCGACGATGAATTGTCGTGTCACCTTGAACGCCTTTGCGCGCTGCGCATCGAGCGCTTTGCGGGCTTCCGAACCATAATATGCCTGCGCCTTCTCCGCGCTCTCCCACTCCGAGACGCCGAAGCGCTTGGGCGCCTCGCCCACCAGCGCAATGATCCTGCCCGAAGCGACGATACCGGGGACGCCCCCGGCGGCCTTGGCCGCCGCCTGGGCCTGTGGGGTGTAGGCGGCAAGCGCCGCGGCATCGAGCAGCTCGCTCTCGGTGACGATGTAGGCTTTCGGCTTCGCCTGCGCGTGAAGCCCCTGGACGGCTGCCGCGCCGAGCGCGACGCCGGCAAGCACGCCGATGGCGACCTTGTGCTTTGTGTTCATGACGCTTCCTCACTGTTGATTGGAACAGGCCAACAGACCGCGCGTCGAAAGCGGCGCGATCATGCAACTTGCAAAGTGCTGGCGATGAGAGACCGAAAAAGACGATCGGTCTTTAAGTGCGCGCCTGCCGACGGCACTGTGGCTGCCCGTTCGCCCAACAGACATTTCGGCACATTCTGTTCCAGGGCAGCTCGATGTAACCTACACGAGCCCAGGCGTCTAAGACAGACGCCTGCTGCCAGCGACGACTAACCGATTACCGCATCGGCGGCTGCCGCGCGCGCAGCACAGCGGCGACAATACAGAGAAGCAGGCAGAACATGAAAGCAACTCAGCAGTCCGTCGCCCAACGAGGCGCGAGAACGCATCCAACCTCCTCCCGACTGTATCGTGCTCAACGCAATCGATCGAAGAAGAAGGTTGCGCCCGGCAGGAGGGCGCCTTCGACGCTCAGCTACACCGACACCGACGGCGACAAGGTCAGGATCAGCGCCAGTGCCGGCGATCTGACCGGCCATGCCACCATTGTCGGCGGCCAGCTCCTGTTCCTCGATCTCAGCGATCCCACGTTCAACGGCGCGGACATCACGTTCACCGTCACAAGGACCGGCAACGGTGACGGCCTGGCGGCAGTGGGGCGCATCAACGGCGGCTCGAACAACTTCGGCACGATCGTGGTGAGAGGCGACCTCGGCGCAATCACGGCCGGCAGCGGCAGCGCGACGGTGCCGGCGATCCAGAGCCTGCGCGTGCGTTCGATGGGCATCTACGGCCTCGCCACCCAAGGCAACGTAGGCGATCTGGCAAGCATCCTCAACGGCGCGCTCGGCGCGCTCAACGTCGCGGGCGACGTAAAGGACGCGATCATCTTTGCCGCTGGAACGATCGGACCGGTGACGATCGGCGGCTCGCTGATCGGCGGCGTGGCGAACCAGAGCGGATCGATCACCGCGCGCGACGGCCTCGGCGTGGTGACGATCGGGGGCAGCATCAGGGGCGGCGGCGGCGTCACGTCCGGCGCGGTCGCGTGCACGCAAGACGTCGCCCGAGTCACCGTCGGCGGATCGCTCATCGGCGGCGCGGGCGCCTCCAGCGCACGATTTTCAGCGCGCAAGGCGCGGCCGGGCCGGTGAAAATCGGCGGCGACGTCGTCGGCGGCACCGCCCCCTTCACCGGCCGCGTGTTTGGCCGAACAAAGCTCGCGAGCGTGACGGTCGGCGGCTCGCTCGTCGGCGGCAGCGCGAGCGACAGCGGGCGGATTCACAGCGACGGCAACATCGGCCCGGTCAGCATCGGCCGCGACGTCATAGGCGGATCGAGCCACCGCTGCGGATTCATCGAGAGCGGCGGCAAGATGGGTGCCATCAATATCGGCGGCTCACTCGTCGGTGGTTCGGGCGGCGCGTGCGGCAGCATTTCCAGTCACGACGATATAGGCCCGGTGACGATCGGCCACGACATACTGGGCGCCGGGGATGAATCCGCACGCATCATCGGCGGAAAATTGGCTGCCGTTACCGTCGGCGGCTCACTCATCGGCGGTTCGGGCTACTCCAGCGCTGTGATTGTCGGCGCGGCTACGGGCGCGATAAGGATCGGCGGCAACGTGCTTGGCGGCGCGGGGGCGCCCTCCGCATATATCCAATGTGGGACAATCGCGTCCATCACCATTGGAGGTTCGCTGCTCGCCGGCTCTGGCAACAACAGCGCCCGGATCGTCACCGACGGCGACATGGGCGCGGTGACGATCGGCGGCGACGTGCAAGGAAGGGCGATCTTTTCCGGGTCGATCGAGTGCAGGGGAAAGCTGGCCGCGGTCACCATCGGCGGCTCGCTCGGCGGCGGGTCGGGACGCAACAGCGGCTGGATTTTCAGCCAAGGCGACATGGGCGCGGTGAAGATCGGCCGCGACTTCGTCGGCGGGAGCGTCAACGCCGGAGATCCCGTGCTCGATCGATCCGGCTTCATCGAGAACGCCGCGGGCCGTATCGCATCCGTCACCATCGGCGGCGACGTGCGCGCGGGTACCGACGACAGCACCAACGTCACCGGCCTCTTGCGAAACGCCGCCATCAGCGCCGGGAACAACATCGGTTCGATCGTGATCGAAGGCAGCGTCGCGGGCAGCGTCGGCACGAACATCACGCGTGTGACCTTCACCGCGCGCGGTCAAGCGTCGCCCACGGCGACCGCGGATGTCGCCATCGGCAAGCTCACGATCGCCGAGCGCGCCGAGCGGATGAGCGTCCTCGCCGGCTACGCCAGCAATATTCTTCCGCTCAACGGCAACGCGCAGATCGGCCCGATCTCGATCGGCGGCGACCTGGTGGCCAGTCACCTCATCGCCGGCGTCCGGGTCGTCAGCGGCTTCGGCGACGTCTTCGGCGGACCCGACGACTTCATCATCGGCAACCTGCCCAACTCGATCGCGCGGATCGCCAGCATCGTCATCGGCGGCGGCGTCCTCGGCTCGCCCGCCAGCGCCGGTCGCTTTGGCATCGAGTCGCACACCATCGGCAGCCTCACGATCAATGGCTTCGCTGTCCCAATCGTGAGCCCGCTTTCGCTCTCACCTCTCACCGGCGACGACGTGACCGTGCGCGAAGTGTGAGCGGGCATCTGGAAAGACCGGGCGAACGTCAGCGCCCATGCTCAGGCGTCGGCGGATGCGCTCCTCGAAGCAGCCGCCGGAGCAGGCGTATCGCCAGCCACAAGAACAGGATGACCACCGCGAGTGCGAGAAGCGGCGCCGCCAGCGCCAGAAGCGAAACCAGGAGCGCACCACCGAACTCCGCGGTCGCGATCACCATGTTGCCGAGGCCGCCGGTGAAAACGGTGGATTTCGCCCGCAGCATTGCGGTCACGCCGTGCGTGAGACCGGCGACGCCGCCGCCCGCAATGACGGCCGCGGTCCATTTCATCATCGGCGGCACGTCGGTCATGACCGCCGCCGACACCACCGTGCCCGCGACAAACGCAGCCGGTGTGGCCAAGGCGTCCAGCAGGTTGTCGACACCCGGAATGTAGAAGGCGAGGATCTCCGCGACTGCCGCCACGCTGAGCATGGTCAGCGCAGCCGGCGTTCCGAGCCAGGCGAAGCCGGCGTCCAGCGGGAGATGCCCGGTATATGCCGCCACGCTCACGATGAGCAGCGGCAAGAACACCCGAAAGCCGGTCGCAGCGGCCAGCCCGACGCCAAGCACAATCGACAATGCGAGGTCGGCGTTCGACATCAAGCTCCTGCCAGCCAGAACTGTAACTACCTTCCCAGATTCTTGGCGGCGCTCTTGCCGGCTACGCCGCCGATGTCGGCCGCAGCAGGTCGCTGCCATTCTTGTACTCGCCGACCGTCGAGTAGGTTACGCCCATGTTTCCGGTAGCTCTTGGCAGCGGCGGCATGGGTCCCGGCCTGCGCCTTGCCCTTGCCGAAATAGACGAACCACACCGGAAGCGTCGGCTTGCCGGCCTTGCGGCGCAGCGCATGTGCTCGGCCCGATGTTGCCACGTCACGCGAACTCACCAGCATAGATGCCCGAGCTTGCGCGCGGCAGGTAACCGGGTGCCGGTTGACCATGCACAGCGTTTCCCTAGCATTATTACGGCCGTAAGATTGCTTTCGGCTCCCAAAACAGGCGGTCCCGCGATGTCCGTGTCCTGCAAGTTCGAGCGCAGTCTGCTCAGCCACGAAGAGAACGAGACCGTCCGGGTCACACACCATCCTGCGATCTATGAGCAGGATGCAGAGGCGCTGCAGGCATTGCGCGTCCGCCTGCGAGGGCTGCGCGACAAGGAGCGGACGCTGACGCGGCAGAAGCAGCGCGATGTCCGCGGCAAAGCCGAGCCGCGGGGCTTGCCGGGCACGGCCGAGCGGCCGCTGCACCGCAAACAGATCTTTGCGGCGGCGCTGAAACGCGTGAACAAGGAATTGGGCCGCGTTCACGCGCTAACGGCCCGAACGGCGCATGTGGAGGCGGCCCGACGCGCGCTTGCGCTGCGCCGCGCGGCAAAATTCGAGCCGCATCCGCCGGCCGGCGACACCGCGCATGAGGGCATGCGAGCCCTTCCGAGCCGGCGCCGCCGGACAACGGTATCCCCGGACAAGATCGGCAGGGCCTCGCAGGCGACGAAACGCGCGCAGGCGGCACGCGACTCGCGGACCTAGTCGAGGCGGGGATGCTCACAGTTCCAATCACGGCGCTGTCGGCTCTCGCGATCGTGCTGGTCGCGGCTGCTCCATCCGCCGCAGGCGGCTTTGATCAATGCTATTACCCGTGCACTGCGAGGTGTGCCGCCAAGTACGCCTGCGAGCAGCGCAATGCCGGCCCGAATTGCTTCACCAACTACAATAAATGCAGGTCTTTCTGCTGGAGGGTCTGTCGTCACTAGCGCCGTGAGCCTTGAAGTTCGCACGCGCAGATCGGAGCAACACGAGCATGAGCGACGCCCTCAAGGCCGAAATCAAGAAACTGGAAGACCGCCGCTTCCAGGCGATGATCGACGGCGACTTCGACACCCTGGACAAGCTCTTGGGCGACGGCCTGATCTACACCCATTCGACCGCGCAATCGGACACCCGTGCCGAGTACATCGCGCTGTGCAAGAAGGGCGTGTTCAAGTACCTGAAGATCGAGCGCCCGATCGAGAACATCCAGGTTTACGGCGACACGGTGGTCGTGACCGGCCAGACGAAGATGGACGCGATCGTCGAGGGCAAGCCCAAGCAGCTCAACAGCCGTTACACCAATGTGTGGATCAAGGGCGCGAAGGGTTGGCAGATGGTGGTGTGGCAGTCCACGCCCATCCCCGCACCGGCGGCTTGAAGCTTGCCGATACGCGCGCCCGCCACGGGCGTCGGCGAGCAGCACCCCGTTTTGTGCGAGACCGTCGCCGCGGCAGAGCACATCACGGCTGCGGCCCCGAAAGGCGCAGCTCACGCTCGGCACGAAATACGTTGCTGTGGAGGCCCGCAATCCATCGACGCCCACTCGAGGTCACATTGAGGTAACTGATAGCGGCCTGGATGTGCGGAGAGATGCTGTTCCAATAGAATTGCGGATACCTGTCGACGAGGTCCGCCGGCGATTCATAGCCGAACTGCTTGTTCAATCCAATCTCTGCAAATTCGGAGTAGAGCGCATTGGCCTTTCTCAAATAGTGCGGATCGCCAAGCTGACCGATAAGATCTGCGGCTCGCAGAAGCGACCCTTCTTCGGGGATGTCCTTCTCGTCGATCGACGATGAGTATGGGAATCGCGTGAATTCGATCGCCCGTGCGATTCGTGCGCCGTCGAGCTCCTCGATTGCGGCAACACGATCCAGCACGAACAGCATCGAGCGCTCAACGTGATATGGCGCAAGCGCGGCGTCGGAGGATCCGCGCGGCAATGAAATCTTGCGGCCAGCCGCATCGACGACGTAGCCATCTTCATCGTCTCCTTTGACGATGCCACGGACGTATCCAATATCATGCGTCAGGCAGGCGACGATGAAGTTCGAATAATCGCTCGGCGTTGAAGGCCTCAACAGCGCACGACCCTTGAAGATGTCGTGGCCGGCCAGAGTGACGAGCATCGTATGCTCGACATTGTGGTAGAGGGCATCGCTATTGCCGATGCATTCAAGCGCCAGCCGAGCGGCAAACGGGATGAGCTCGGCCAAGCGCGCATGCGAAGACCCAAACCGATCCTTCATATCGGAGGCGAGGAACGAGCCCAAGGCCTCTGCCGCCAGCTCGGGTAGCGTGATCATGCATCGCAGCCCGAATGCTTGTTGCTGCACGATCATCATGGATCGGCGGTCGTCGGTCAACTCGGACCGGAGCATGTTCAGTTGCAATGGCAACTGAACATGCTCCAACGTCTTTCGTACATTGCATTTTCGTCAAAGACGCGCGTGGGCCCGCTTGAGGCTTCATCCTGGCCTACGGTTGCTCCTCTTCCCCCATCGCGGAAACCGGCCTACCCTGTCACCAACTGCCCGCACGGGTTCTGCCGTCGGCGGCAATCGCTGCAAGAACAACAAACCTTCCCCGCGGGCAGTCGTCGCGCCGGCCGGCCGGCGATCCATTCGCTTTCAGAGGGCGAACAGCATGACACTTCCCCGCCGCAAGTTATTGCACCTGGCCGCCGGCGCGGCCGCGCTCCCGCTCATGGCGCGCGTCGCCGGCGCGCAGGCCTATCCGAGCCGGCAACTGCGCTGGATCGTCGGGTTTCCGCCGGGCGGCGGCGCCGACACCGTCACCCGGATCATGGCCCCGTGGCTGTCGGAGCGGCTCGGCCAGCAGGTCGTCATCGAGAACCGGCCGGGCGCCAGCAGCAGCCTGGCCGCCCAGGCGGTGGCCAACGCGCCGCCCGACGGCTACACGCTCTTATTCCTCGGCGCGTCCGCCCTCGTCCACTCCATCCTGTCCGAGAACCTGCCGTTCAACCTGCAGCGCGACATCGCGCCGGTGTCCGGGCTGATCGAGTTTCCCATGGTGATGATCGCGCACCCGTCGGTGCCGGCCAAGACCGTCGCCGAGCTCATCGCCTACGCCAAGGCCAATCCGCGCAAGGTCAGCATGGCCTCGTTCGGCACCGGCTCGGCGTCGCACCTGGCCGGCGAGCTGTTCAAGATGATGGCCGGCGTCGACATGGTGCACGTGCCCTATCGCGGCGGCGCGCCGATGATCACCGATCTGGTCGGCGGGCAGGTGCAGGTCGGCTTCGACGTGATGGTGACGGCGCTCCCGCAGATCCGCGCCGGCAAGCTGCGGGCGATCGCGGTGACGGGCGCCAAACGATTCGAGCTGCTGCCGGAGGTGCCGACCATCGCCGAGACGGTTTCCGGCTACGAGGCAGCGACCTGGGGCGGCGTCGGCACGCCGCGCGGCACGGCGCCGGAGATCGTCGAGCGCCTCAACCGCGAGATCAATGCCGGGCTGGCGAACCCGGACATCCGGGCGCGGCTGCTCGAGTTCGGCACCCTGCCGATGATCGCCACCGCCGCCGAGTTCGGCGCCTATGTGTCGGCCGAAGCCGAGAAGTGGACCAAGGTGGTGAAGGCGGCCGGCATCAAGCCGGAGTGATTGCGGGCATTCGTGCGCGTGCGCGCGCCGATGCAAATTGTCGGGAGTGAAAACAGCGGGCAAAGAAACGGGGGCCCAGTCGTGCAGGGAACTGAGCCCCCTGATCCCCGAGGTGTTCGGAGCGGCGCCTCACGCCTTTCCCCCTCGACGCCGGGCACCTCGGTGTCTGCACGCTAGCACGACAGATCGAGCGGCCGCGGTAGCGCCTTGTGCAAGCGAATTTGTCGGACGGCTGTTGTACTTGCGCCACATCCGCGAGTAGCCCGCTACGGTTTGCGCGAGCGATCCGTATTTGGCGACCGCCGCCGCCGGGCCGCGGCGGAAATTGATCGACAACAACGAACGATCCGCATGCACACGAAGCGACCGGTCAGCGGCGGTCGGCGTGAAGCCGCGGCTCGCCGAGGCGGACGGCGCAGATACCGAATGAGAGAGCCCCGATCGGTGTTGGTCCGCGACCGAGGCTCCCGGATTGGCGGTGTTGGTCAGTGGTCGCCGCCCAATCCGGAGAGACGATTATCTGAGTCGGCGCAGCCATGACGGTATCATGCCACGTCCGACGGGCTCGCTCGGCACCTCGGCCAGGGCCCGCGTCAGCCGTTGGCGACCCAAAGCAGAACCAAGACGACGACTGCCGCAAGCATATAGTCGGCTTTCCAGCCATCGAAGCGCCGGCGGCGGGACCGATCGCCATCGAGGATCGCCTGCGTCCTGGACAGCCACTCGATCGCCTTGTCGTGTTGACCGGATCGCACGTAGGCGTTTGCCTTGCGCCAGGCGCGTTTTGCTTTTGTCATCTCGCACTCAGTCGCCACATCGAACCCATCGTCGGACAAGATTGATAATTTTATCTTTCGTGCAGTCGTCGCCGCCTCACGACGCAATGCGGTCGAACGAATAGCGGTGGAATCTTACCGGAAATTTTAGCTGGCGTCTCAATGCGATCGATGCGGAGCCGGAATTCACTCGGCTGCCTTCAACGCCGCGTCCTCGATCACCTGCCATCCAAGCCGATCACACATCGTCAGCAGGCGCGCACGGTCCCGGTGCCGCAGGACGCTCAGACCCGACTTGGTGTCGGTTGCAAAGTAGGTTGCGTCTTTTGGATCGTGTTGAATCTGGACGACGCGGCCCGCGCGGCCAAGTCTTATCAGTCGAGGCTGGTGGGCCGGGCCCCGGACCAATGCAACCGCGCGTTTGAGGAGGAGCTCGCATTCGTCGAGGTCGCCATCGGCTTCCGCCGAAGCCGTGTGCCACATGGAGGGTGCTGAGTGGACCGGCAGTGAGCCGTCCAATCCGGGAGTTCCACCGCCAGCAAGGCGTCCGAGCCGTCGAGAACCGCGGGCGGGGCCCCGGACCAATGCAATTGCTGATTTGAGCAGCGCCTCACATTGGTCGAGGTCGTTATCTGCTTCGATCAATGCAGGGGACGCGGCGAGGTCCGGCGCGGCGGCGCTCAATGACGCGGAAAGCGCTGAACTCGTCTGCTCAGGTCGGTCCGGCGACAACGCATGATCGGGGCCGACCAGCAGCGGTCGGTCGCAGTCCGAACACAGAAACCTGCAATGCTCGTCGCTGGGCACCATCGCGGTGTTCTCCAGCTCGAACGGCGTCGACCGCAATTCCGCTCCGCACGCAATACAACGCATCACGCTACCCAACCGGCAGGCGACTCATCATACGGTCAAGCGGTTGCCGGCGGGCGGTAGGAACTTAGGGCGAGTTGCAAAAACGTATCGGCGCGTGTCGCATCGGCAGGCGCATACCGGGTCTCGACCTCGCCAACTGCGCGAGTGGTAAGATGCGGCGCAGTCTCCTCGGCAGACATTTTCCACAGCACAACACGCGCATACCGCTACGATGATCGCGAAGCTTTCGCCCGAAAACGCCATGGTGCTAAGCTTCGATCACCATCCGCCGCGCCGAGAGGTTGGGGAGTGAATCATGAATCCGCGCCCGCCCGACGTACCCGAGCAAATCGTGCAACTCGCGCCCAAGGAAAAATCGCTGCGCAGTGATGCGCTGGATCAATCCGGGGAGGCGATCGTTGCGCTGCTGCAGCAGGCCGCCACCCTGTCGAACGAAAACTGCGACCGCGCCATGAGCCTGGCGCACAAGCTTTCCATCCAGCTGCGCGCCGCCGAGGATCGCATCAAGCAGTTGCAGGCGGAGCTTGCTCAATCGCAAGATCGCTCCGCGCGCGCCGAGAAATGGCTGAGCCGGATTTACCAGGAGATCGAGCAAAAGCTCATTTCTCCGCGCGCAAATTCCCAGCAGGCCGCGCGCCACTAGACCAGGGTCCGGCCTCAGCGACGCGGTGGCGCGGCCTCGATATTCGCCGCCGGGCCCGCACGAACAGGGCGGGCGTTGGTTGGCGACGCGGGCGAGACCTGCGCGCTTTTCCAGGGAGCGATGGTCTCGATGATGATCTTGATCCCGGCCAATGCGCTCTCGATGTCGCCCTGCACGCGCTCGACCTCGGACTTCAGGAAGTCTTGCAATTCCTGGAGCTCGGCCGTCAGCCCTTCGAGTCCGTCGATCGAATTCGAGGTCAACCGCGCAACGGAAGATCTGATTCGTTCGGCGTCAGTCTCGAGCTGAAGCGGGCGTTTCGGAATCGCCTGCTCCACCAATTTGCTGATCGCTGCCTCCACGTCCGACTCACCGGAAAGCAATTTCTCAGCCGCAGCCGCAGGTGTTGGAGCGTTCATCAGCTTCTCCGAATGTGAATTTGGTTTTGTCCCATTCCCACGCGAACGATATTTCCACTCCGGTTAACAACTGTTTAGGATATTTCTCATTGCGCGGACGAAGATCGATTAAGCAATCACGTTCCACAATGCGACGCCCGGAAGTTCCAAGGTCGAAGCAACAAGTCGCGCTTGATCCCACGGTCGCGGGATTTTTCAGGAGTCGCTCGCGCGGCCCGGTAATGAGGCACCACGCCGAGGTTCCGGCATGCAATGGGTGTCAACGGAACCGGCCGCGGACCATCGAATCCGAAACGGCTTGCCGGTCATGCATGATCGTATCGCCATACCGCTTATTCGGCCGGACGAAAGACCTGGCATTCTTCACAGGCGGCTGAACGTGGTCGCCACCACCCTTGCCACCACGCGCCGGAACAGACCGGGAGCGGCCGCGCGCTCATCCAGGCCTTGCGAGGCAGGCGCCGTCGATGGTGCCGCATGCACCAGCGGCAGCGGATCGTTGTCAATTCGCCCGGCTGAAAAGGGCGGCGCCGAAGGCACCGGCATCGGCTCGCTGTCCCCTTCCCGGCCCTGTTTGACGAAGGCCAGATGCCGCTCGACATCTTGACATGCCGGACACATGAAGGTGCGGCGCTCGAAGCCAGGGACCGGCATGGTGTCGTCCTGGACAGCCTTGATCAAGATCATCTCAGCGTCGCAGAGCATACAACGCATCGCACTCCTCCGGATGGGCCCCGTCCGATCGCGGCCAGCTTAGCCGAGCAGCGCAGCTTTAGCGCGGTAGCGCGTTGCGGCTTCCCGACTCGTCCGGGCGACGGCTGCCGCATCAGATCAAGCGGCCGAGAGACGCCTGCCATGATCCGTTCCTGCGCACCCAGCATGACCTGGCGCAAAACCGCAAATAATTGGCGCGCAATCGCAAGACACACGCACGCGGTCGCTTCAATCAAGCCGCGCATCGGCGCCGCATGGCCCGAGCGAAGGCATCAACCATAGCGTCGAGCTCAGGCTCCCGGGCAAGGCCTCGCCGCCGCCCCCGGCAAACAGATCGCGCCGCACCCTGGCGCACCAGGAGGTTCGGATATGTGCAGAGAGAGGCGCGACGATCACGCCGAGCTGCGGCTCACGCGCGGCTACGTCGAGCTTGGCGTCGTCCCGGCGGATCATAACGGTGCGAAAACCGTCTCGCTCGCGCGGTTCGGCGAATACGAGGTGCGGCTGGTCGAGGTCGTGCCGGCAAACCGCGCCGATGCCACCCCGATGTGGCTCGAGCTCTACAGTCACGAGACCCAATTCGGCATCGACAGTTGCCGCTGCTACGACCTCGAGGCGGCCGTGCAGGCCACCGAGGAGCTGATTTCACGCGCCAGGACGCTCGACGAGGAAGCGCGCGGAATGAATTGCGAGGAGCAGTGCTGAGCTTGGCGCCGCACGCGCCGCGCGCTGCCACCAATCGGCTCTCGCCCGCGGCAGCATGGACAAAGCGTCCCGCGGCGCGACCTCTCAGACCGCTCGGCGTGGAGATCGGGATGGACCTCCCGAACGATCAGTACGCAGCGACGACCGGCCCCCACCCGAACCGGTAGTTCACGCCGATCTTGATCAGGTGGATACGCTCCTTGGTGGGAACCGGTCCACGAATGGCTGTGCCGGTGGGCTCAGGGCCCTCATTGCTGTACTGCACGTCCTTGGTTCCGAAGTCGAGGTAGTTGTACTCGATCTTCGCGGACCAGGTGCGGGTAATGGCGTATTCCACGCCCGTCCCGAACATCCAGCCCCAGCGGGTTTCGCTGGCGGAGCCGAACGTCGTCGCTTGTCCCTGGATGTCGGTGTCGTATTTGTCATGCACCCAGGCGGCGCCACCTTTGACGTAGACCAGCGCGTGATCGATCGTAAATCCAAGACGAAGGGCCGCGGTGCCCAACCAATCGATCTTGGTGCGACAGGTGTTGATGCCGATCACATTGCAAAGGCCGACGCCGTCGATGTCCGACCAACTGAATTGTGCTTCCACGCCCCAGACCCAGCGGTCGACCTGATAGTTGAAGCCGACCTGGCCGCCACCGAGCCAGCCATTGACGGTATGGCTGCTCTGGGTGACGGGGACGGGGGGGCGTGTCGAACGTGGTGATCGTCTGCTGTTTGGTTCCCCAGGCGGCGCCGAAGTGAACGCCGACATAGAACCCGGTCCAGGACCAGGTCTCGACGACAGGCGGCGGCGCCTTGTAGGGCACGCGCAGATCCGCGGCGAGCGCTGAACTGCCCGCGCCGAGAGCGATGAACGCGATGCCTGCGAGAAACAGCTTTTTCATGATGGCCCCCGTTATGATGACTGAGGCATCGTATCACGCGGCCACGCGTCGGCCTGTGATGCTTCGGCCACTGCCGAGATTTTGCTGGAAACGCGACCTAACACCACGCCGCAATGGTCCTGTGACCTCCTTCGTGTTGGCACCCCATGTCGCGCGTCCGGCAGAGTCGGCGGCCGAACGGCGGCTCTTCCACCAGCGCCCAAACCGGCCTACCCTGTCGCCAACTGCCTGAACGGGATCTGCCGTCGGCGGCAATCGCTTCAATAACAACAAACGTCCCCGCAGCGGGCAGTCTCGGCGCCGGCCGTTCGCCGCGCCGCGAGCTTTCGGAGGGCGAACGTCATGACACTTCCGCGCCGAACGTTCCTGCATCTGGCGGCGGGCGCCGCCGCGCTGCCGGCGGTCTCGCACATCGCGATGGCGCAAGCCTATCCGTCGCGGCCGGTGCGCATGATCGTGCCCTACGCGACCGGCGGTCCGACCGACGTGTTCGCCCGCCTGATCGCACAAAAGCTGTCGGAGCAGCTCGGGCGCCAATTCTACGTCGAGAACATCGGCGGCGCCGGCGGCAATATCGGCATGGGCCGGGGAGCAAGAGCCGAGCGCGACGGCCACACCATCGTCCTCGTCCCCACGCCCTTGGTCATCAATCCGAGCCTCTACGACAGCGTCCCCTATGATCCGGTCAAGGACTTCGACCCGGTCACGCTCGCAGTTTCGACGACCACCGTGCTGGCGGTGCACCCGTCGGTGCCGGCGCAAACCACGCGCGAGCTGGTCGCGGTGATCAGAGCCAATCCCGGCAAGTACAGCTTTGCGTCGCCGGGAACCGGAACCCCGTCGCATCTCCTCGGTGAATTGTTCCGGCTGTCGCTCAAGCTCGATCTCGTGCACGTCCCGTTCAACAGCGGGGGCCTGGCGATCGGCTCGACGCTCGCCGGCCACACGCCGCTGTCGTTCGGCACGCCGCCGCCGGCCTTGCCGCACCTCAAGGACGGCAAGCTGCGCGCGCTGGCGGTCGCCAGCAAGACGCGGGTGCCGACCTTGCCGGACGTGCCGACGATGGCGGAAGCCGGCTATCCGGACGTAGAAGGCGAATCGTGGTTTGGCGTCGCGGTCCCGGCCGGAACGCCCAAGGAGATCGTCGCCCTGCTCAACCGCGAGATCGTCAGGAGCATGGCGCTGCCGGACATCAAGGAGCGGCTGGCGACGCTCGGCTTCGACTCGATCGCCAGCACCCCGGAGGAGTTCGGCGCGCGCATCCGAGCCGACAGCGAGAAGTGGGGCAAGGTGATCCGGGCGGCCAACATCAAGGCGGCGGAGTAGTGCGACGTTGCGGGCCTTGATCGGGCTGCGCCTCCAGCCGATCATGGCGCAATGGCCGGCATTCGAGACCGGCAGGGAGTCGTCCATGAATTTGAGCAGCAGACGTCGCTTTCTCGGCGCGGCCGCAGGCGCGGCGGCGCTGTCGGTCGCCGTACACCGTCCGGGCTTCGCGCAGCCGTTTCCGGCCCGCGGCATCCTGGTGATCGTGCCCTATGCGGCGGGCGGCGGCAGCGACGTCTCGGCGCGGCTCCTCGCCCGCGATCTCGAACCCATCCTCGGCAAGTCGGTGACGGTCGAGAACCGCGCCGGCGGCGGCGGCTGGATCGGCTGGGGCTCGCTCGCCGCCTCGAAGCCCGACGGCTACACCATCGGCTACATCAACGCGCCGAGCATGTTCGCCGGCTACCTGGACAAGCAGCAGGGCGGCGCGCGCAAGGAGAACCTGGAGAGCTTCACGCCGCTGATCAATCACGTGGTCGATCCCAATCTGTGGGCGGTGCGGCCCGACAGCAAGTTCAAGACCGTGAAGGACGTCATCGACGAGGCTAAGCGCCGCCCGGGCACGGTCACGCTCAACGGCGGCGGCCACGGCACCGACGACCACGTCGCGGCGCTCGGCATCGGCGCCAACAACGGAACGACCTTCCAGATGGTGCATTTCCGCGGCACGCCGGAAGGCAAGACCCAGGTGCTGGCCGGCAACATCGAGGTGCTCGCCTGCAACGTCAGCGAGGTCGCCGAGGACATCAAGGCCGGCCAGTACCGCATCCTCGGCGTGATGTCGGCCGAACGCTCGCCGTTCATTCCCAACGGGCCGACCTTCCGCGAGCAGGGCTTCAACGAGGTGTGGGCGGTGTCGCGCGGCATCGCCGCGCCGGCCGGCCTGCCGAACGACGTCGAGGCCGCTCTGGTCGGCGCCCTGGAGAAGACCATCAGCTCGAAGGAGCACAAGGCCAAGGCGGAAGCGCTGGCGCTCGACCCGCAGATCATCAAGGGCGAGACCTACCGCAAGTTCCTCAAGGACAACGAGCAGGCCACCAAGAAGCTGATGAACTGGTGATCCGCCGGATGCCGACGCGGCGCCCGCACGGACTGCACGCCGTGGAGGGATTGGGAATGAAACTTCCCCGCAGGCAATTTCTGCACCTGGCGGCGGGTGCGGCCGTGCTGCCGGCCGCGTCGGTGATCGCAAGGGCGCAGACGTATCCGGCGCGGCCGGTGCGCATCATTGTCGGCTACGCCGCCGGCGGCGGCACCGACATCAGCGCCCGCGTCGTGGGGCAATGGCTGTCGGAACGGCTCGGCCAGCAATTCATCATCGAGAACCGGCCCGGCGCGGCGACCAATATCGCCACCGAGGCGGTCGCACGTTCGCTGCCGGATGGCTACACGCTGCTGCTGGTCACTGCGGCCAATGCGATCAACGCGACGTACTACGAGAAGCTCAATTTCGATTTCATTCAGGACATCGCGCCGGTCGCAGCCGTCATGCGCGTCCCCCTGGTCATGGTGGTCAATCCGTCGTTTTCGGCAAGGACCGTTCCCGAGCTCATCGCCTACGCCAAGGCCAATCCGCGCAAAATCAACTTCGCATCCGGGGGCGCCGGCGGCCCGGACCACATGGCTGCCGAATACTTCAAGCTCGTCACCGGCACCGAAATGCTGCACGTGCCCTATCGCGGGCTGGGACCTGCGCTCACCGATCTGATCGGCGGCCAGGTGCAACTGATCTTCGCCACCATGCCGGCGGCAATCGAGTACATCAAGGCTGACAGGCTGCGCGCGCTGGCGGTGACGACCTCGGCGCGCTCGGAGGCGCTGCCGGACCTGCCGATGGTGGCCGACAGCCTGCCGGGCTTCGAGGCGAGCCAATGGTACGCCCTCGGCGCTGCCAAAAACACGCCCGCCGACGTCGTCGCAACCATCAACAAGGAGGTTCTCGCCGGGCTGGCCGATCCCAAGGTGAGGGCTCGCATCGACCAGCTCGGCGGCGTGCCGATGCCGATGAGCCCCGGCGAGTTCGGCAAGTTCGTCGTCGACGAAACCGAGAAATGGGCCAAGGCGGTCAAGTTCTCCGGTGCCACGCCGGGGTGATCCGCTCCGCCGTGCGGGCAGGTAGGTGCGCGTCCGCTTCACGTCGCATCGCTACGCGAAATCGGCGATATTGACCAGGTAGTGAGCAAGGATCGCCGGCCAGAGCGCCACCGCTCGCCGGTAGAGCAGCATCAACAAAACTCCCATCAACGTCGCCTCGACGATAGTCCCGACCCCTGTCCACCAATGATAGGCGCCGAACAGCAGCGACGTGACGACAATCAAAGCAGCGTCGTCACCCAGGTAGGTTTGGAACACGTGACGCGCGCAGCGGCGGAACACGATTTCCTCGCTGCAGGCCACCAGCGCGATGCCGAAGGTGACATCGAGGACATACAGCCAGCCGCTCGGCTGCGGGTAGGCCCCAAGCACCGTCGCGGGCAAGGCCGCATTGATGGTCCGCCGGAGCCAGCCGCCCAGATAGTTGTCGGCGAGGACCATCCCGGCGATCCACAAAGCGGCTTCCCACGGGGCGATGCGGAGGCGCTCCCGCCGGAATGCAATCACTCGTGCGGCAGGAATGGCCGCCAAAACGGCCAAGCCGCCGAGGCGTCCGGCATAATCCCAGAAAACCCACGCGGCCGGATCGGATTGCTGCAATCGCACGATCTGCGACGCCACCATCGGGACGAGGGCGGCCACGAACCAGAGCGGCGCGGGAATGGCGCGAGGCGACATGGCGAACGTTTAGCACGGCGGCGATAGGCGCGACGCCTGACATTTCCGGTGGTGCCCCGCAACGACATGCCGCCGTAGCGGCCGGCGGTGCGCGCGCGGTAGCCATCCAGGGGCTGCACGCTCAAGCCTTGAATCCTTGTTGAGTGCAGCCCCGAGATCAAGCAGTGTCGGCGCGTCGCAACTCAAAAAGGAATTCCATGCGCACGCGTATCTCCTGCGGCTGGCTGGTCGGACATGCCGACGAGCACCACACGCTCTGGCGCAACGCCGAGCTGGTCTACGAAGGCAACCGCGTGCTGTTCGTCGGCGAGCGCTTCGAAGGCACGGTGGACCACGAGATCGACGCGCGAGACAAGCTGGTCGCTCCAGGATTCATCGACACCCATGTGCATTCCGGCCATCGCGCCTCGCACCGGCTGATCTCGGACATCGGCCGCGGGGACTATTTCGGCCAACCGTTTCTTGAAATCAGCGTCGCGCGCGCGGGTACGCGCGTGGGCGGCGATCCACGTTATGTTCGCCCCGACGACAACTCGGTCGCGGAAGAGCTGCTCCTCAATGCTCGCTACACGGTGGCAGAGCTTCTGCGCAACGGCATTACGACATTCGTCGAGTTCGGGAGCCAGTTGCGCGTCCAGCAGGCGCTGCTCCAGGTCGTCGGCGAGCTCGGCATCCGCGCCTATCTCGGTCCCGGCTTCGACAGCGGCCGCTGGGTCGGCGGCGAGGCAGGCAAGCTGGTCCGCGTGGTGGACGAAGCCGCGGGCGAGCGCGAATTCGACCTCGCGCTCGAATTCATCGAGCGCCACCAAGGCGCCCATGGCGACCGCGTGCGCGGCATCCTGGTGCCACGCGAGATCGAGACCTGCACGGTCCCGCTGATGCGCAAGGCGGCCAACGTCGCACAGGAGCGCGATCTGCCGGTCGCGATCCACGCGGCCTACAACATCCACGAGGTGTTCGACATCATCCGTGAGCATCAGATGACGTCGGTGGAGCTGCTGCGCGAGGTGGGCCTCATGTCGGAGAAGCTCAACATCGGCCACGGAAACTTCACTTGTGACAACCCGCTGATGAATTACTCCGGCTCGCACGATCTGGAGATCATGGGTTCGCATCACTGCTCGATCTCGCACTGTCCGGTCAACGTGGCGCGGCGCGGGCGCTTTCTCGACAGTTGGGAGACCTATCGGAAGGCGGGAGTCAACATCGCGCTCGGCACCGACACCTATCCGCGCGACATGATCCTGCAGATGCGCAACGCCTCCTACTTCGGCAAGGTGGCGAGCCGGAACCTCAAGGCCGCCACCGCCGCGCAGGTGTTCGAGGCGGCGACGCTGGGGGGTGCGCACACCGTCGGGCGCGACGACATCGGGCGGCTATCGCCGGGCGCCAAGGCGGATATCATCATCGTCGACCTCAGCGGCGGCGATACCCTTCGCTTCGGGCCGGTGCGCGATCCGATCAAGAGCCTGATCGATTGCGGAATTGGCGACGACGTCCATACCGTGATCGTCGACGGCGTGGTGAGGATGGAGAATCGCCGCATCCCCGGCATCGATGTTGCCGAGCTGAGAAGGCAGGCGCAGGCGGCCGGCGAGCGGGTCTGGAGCGGCTGGCAGAACTGGGATCCGCATGACCGCACGGCGGACGAGATGAGCCCCTATTCGTTCGTGCGCGCCAACTGAGCGGAACGCCGGGCAGGCTCTTGCCCGCTGCAAGCCGCGCTGATCATTTCTTCTGCGCGATTTCCTCGATCAGCGGCTTCCATTGCGCGATTTCCTGCCCGATCTGCGCACGGTACTCCTCCGGCGTGGTCTTGACGGTGTCGGCGCCGGCCCTGCGCATGATCTCCTTGGCCTCCGGATCGTCGGCCATCTTGATCAAGATCTCCGACAACTTGCGGATGATCGGTTCCGGAGTCTTGGACGGGGCCATGATGCCATTCCACGTCTCCACGACAAAATCGCGGAGAACCGCCTCATGCACCGTCGGGAGGTCGGGCAAGTAGGGACTGCGTTTGTGCGAAGTCACCGCCAAGCCGCGCACCGTTCCGGCTTGCACCTGCGGCAGGGCGTCGGTCATGTTGGCGAAAGAGAAATCGACCTCACCCGCGACCACCGCGGCAGTCGACTGGGCACCGCCCTTGAACGGGATGTGCACCACCTTGATGCCGGTGCGGGCCTGGAACAGCTCAACCGAGTAATGGGTCAGACCGCCGGCGCCGCTGGAGCCGTAATTGAGCTTGCCGGGATTGGCCTTGGCATGGGACACGAGCTCGGCCATCGTCTTCACCGGCAGGTCCTTCTTGACCACGACCGCCTGCGCGATCGAGCTGACGACGCCGACAGGCGCGAGGTCCCGCACCGGGTCGTAGCCCACCTTCTGGTTCGGATCGAAGGGCGCAATCGAGATGGCGCCGATGCTGCAGACGCAGAACATATAGCCGTCGGCCGCCGCATTCACGACCGCTTGCGTCCCCACGATGCCGCCGGCGCCCGGACGGGTGTCCACGATGACCGGCTTGCCCAGCGCCTTCTCGACGTAACGCGCGGTCAGCCGGGCAACCAGGTCGGTATATCCACCCGCCCCATAGGGCACGAGGAACGTGATCGGTCGGGCCGGCCATGCGTCCTGCGCTTGCACGACGCTCGGCACCGACGCGATCGCCAGCGCCAGCGCTACTCCTGCAACATGCCTCATTGCGTTCTCCTCATTCGCTGTGCTGTCCGAGAAGCAAGTTCCTTGCCATTGGCCGAGCTCATGACATTCACCTGCAAACCTTCGCTCCTGAGCCGGCGGCGGCGGTGACCCACGTCGTTGCCGCAAGTTAACGCAGCAACTCCCTGAGTTTGGCAAGTCGCCGGTGCTGTGGTTCCGCGGCATCGAGGATGGCAGACGTCTCTCCGTAGCGGTCGAGCAGAAACACGGCCGAGCTATGGTCGAACGTATAGCCCGACCTGGTCGGCACCTTGCGGTACTTGGCGCCATAGGCGCGGGCCATGGCGGCGATGCTCTCCGGCGCGCCGGAAACCGCGACGATGCGCTGATCGAACGCCGACATGTACTCTTTGAGATGGGCCTGCGTGTCCCGATCGGGATCGATGGAGACGAAAACCACCTTGATGCGATCGCCATCGGCCCCCAGGGCTTCCAGATCGGTGGTCAGCTCCATCAGCGTGCTCGGGCAGATGTCCGGGCAGGACGTGAAGCCGAAGAAGACCGCCGTCGGCAGGCCTGCCATGTCGCGCTCGGTGAACGGGGTGCCGTGCTGGGTGAGCAGGTTGAACGCGACACGCGAGCCGGCCGCGGCGGGCGCGGCCGGTATCGAGGCGAGAAGCATGACCACGGCGAACCGGCGGGCGCTCTCGACCGCCCACCGCAGGACCATCGCAAGACCTTCTTTCGATGAGGGACGGTCCCCCCGGTCAGGCCCGGGGGTGACATGTACGGGTGGGTGAACCGGAGCCAAACCCATAGCCACTTGATCGAGCTAGCGCGTGAGCCAGGCGCACGGCAGGGTCGAAAGCTGCACGTCGTTGCGATCCTGTGCAGGGGTCGCCGCGGCAGAAACCCCGCAAACCTCGGCGAGCTTGGCGACGTGGGCCTTGTAGCGATCGACGTCGCCGGCGAGATTGGCTGCTTTTGCTGCTCCAAAATAGCTGCGCGAGCGGTGCTTCGCCATCTTGAGCGATTCCTCGAACGATGCCAGGGCCTCGCGAGCCCTGCCGGTCTTGAGCAGAAGCTCGCCGAGCGATTCATGCGCCGTGGCGCCGACCGGCCCCGGCGACAGGGTATCGTGAGTGTCGATCGATTTCTCAAGATCGGCTGCAGCCTGCATGAATGACAGCGCCTCGGCGCTGCGGCCTTCAGCATCCGCCGTCCAGCCACGCGCGACTTTGAGCTGGATGTCGACCACGCGTGCCCAGTAGGTGATCTTGGCTTTGTCGAGGTCGGCCTGAAGCTCGGTCAGTCGGTCGATGTCGACCTTCGCTGCCGCTGGTTTGCCGCTGCGCGCAGCCCCGACAGCACGCGCGAAGTGGGGCACCGCCTCGATGAAGGCCCACCGGTTCGGCCGCGGCGCGAGCGCGGCGGCCTCGGCCCAGCTGCTGCGCTCGAGCGCGTAACGCGCTTCGACGGCGGCGACCGCAAACGGCCGCGCTCTGAGGCCGACGTCGCGTTTCGCCGCCACCAGATCCCGCTCGATCGAAAGCCCGAGATCCCGGAATTCCCTTGCCTTGGCGTCGTTGCCGATCTGCAGATAGCCGTAGACGAGGTAGTCGATGTCATGCAGCCGGTCTTCCGGAATGCCGCGCTCGAGCTCGGCCTTCTCGCCGACGAGGTTGGACTCGATGTTGTCGCGCCAACGCCCGAGCAGCACGTAGGTGTGCGACGGCATGTGGATGGCATGGGGTACGACCGAAGCAGACTTGGCGTAACGCTCCGCCGCCGCCAGCGCCTTCTCCGCCAGCGGCCCGCAGTCATAGGCATGGATCATATAGTGAGCGGCGGCCGGATGATCCGGCATCTCCTTGAAGATGCGCTCCAGCACCTCGCCGGCCTGGCGCTGCCGTGCGTAGGTGGCGTCCAGAGGATCGGCAGTCGCCAGCAGAGATAGCGCATAGAACAGCGATGCCTCTCTGTCGTCCGGATAGCTCCTGCTCACCCTGTCGATGGCACTCGCGTAGGCTGTCAGCCGCGTTCGGTGGTCGAGCTTGTCATTGTCGCCGAAGAAGGCCATGGCGGCGGCGACAAAGTCGGCTTCGCGCTGGGATTTCTTGGCCGACGCGCCGGCCCGGCGCAGTGCCGCCAGCCCGGTATCGAGCGCATCCTGGCGCGGAGGCGCCCACAACTGGGTCCATCGGCTCATGGCGTAGCCCCAGTGCGCCATTGCGCAATCGGGCTCGCGCTCTGCGATCGCGAGGAATTCCTTGGCGGCCTGGGCGTACCAGAACGAATGCAGCGCCGCGAGGGCCTCGTTGAACGCCTGTTGCGCAGCAGCGGAACAGGAGACCGGAAAATTGACACCCTTGCCCCTGCCGGTCGCGTCCGCTGGCGCGGAACAAACGCTTCCGACGAGCAACGCCAGCATTCCAAAAACAATCCGGTGATTGCGCATGATCGTGCCCCCGTCGAAAGTCATTAGCGAGGATCAAGAAGCCTATTGCCGATGGCGTTGTGGAGCAAGCACGTCTCGTGCGACCGGGTTGCGCGCATCCTGCAACCGAGTGCAGTCACTTGAGCTCTGAGTATCCCGACGCGCGAGCTTCCCGCTCGTATTGCAACTGGACGCCGTAGCTCGCCATCTCAATGGGAACGATATCCTGCAGCATCAGGCCGGACCTCACCTCGCTCCACTCATCAGATCGCGCGACGTTGCGAAGGGCGTTCCGCAAAGCGTCCTGCAGTGGGACCGGCGTCTCCACCGACGTCACGAACGGAATCGATGGACTCGGTGGCGTTGCGGCCAGCACGCGGGTCAGCTCACCGAGCTGCGGACGATGCCGGCAAAAGAACGCGTAGGTGACACTGTCGACGCACGTCGCGTCGGCTTCGCGGCGAGCCACGCGCTCGATATTGCCGGGCTGGCTGTGCGTCTCCGCGATCGAGCCGAAGAAACGCTCGCCCTCGACGATCTCGGCAATCGCTCGCCGCGGCAGGTTCATGCCTGAATTGGATTGCCGGCTGTTGTAGACGAAGTTGCAGCCTCTGAGATCGGCCAATTGCGCGAACGGGGATTCGCGATGGACAACGAACACGCCGGTGTGGGTGGGTCCCGCGCAATGTGCAGCGCCATACACGGGTGCACCGAGCAGCGCGGCCTGGCCCCGATAGATTGTCTGCAGCGGATATCCGCAGACCTGGGTCAGGAGCGTGTCGCGCTCGATCCGCTCAGGCACCGGCCGGCGGGCGAAGTCGAGACCGGCCGGCAGACTCTCGATGCCCTGCCGCTGCAGCTCGTGCCGGATGGCATCCCAGAATGCGGCGTTGACGGCTTGCATCTCGGGCAGATTGTACATGGGTAGGCTCACGCGCCCGCCCGATTCCGGTTGCGGCTCTTGCGTCATCGTCCCTGTCGCTTCCGAAAGCTCAGTCTTTTTGACTCGCGGTCACCGGCGGTCCGGGCCGGCCTGTCCTATCGTTTCGTTCGACCATCCGCGCTCAAGACCGCCGACGAAGTCAGCGAGACTACCACATCGCCGCGTGGCCGCGTGAATGAGATCACATCAACAAAGCGGGACGTCATTTGTCTCTGTGCAGTCATCGCGCCGTTTCACTCGATCACCTCGTCGGCGCGCGTGAGCACGGTGGCCGGCACCTCGAGGCCGAGCGCCTTGGCGGTCTTGAGATTGATCACCAGCTCGTACTTGGTCGGCACCTGCACCGGCAGGTCGGCCGCCTTCTCGCCCTTGAGGATGCGGTCGACGTAGCCAGCCGCGCGGCGATACTGGTCGAGGTAATCGGTCCCATAGGAGACGAGGCCGCCGTTGGCGACGAAGGAACGATCGAAGTAGAGCGCGGGCAGCTTGTGGCGGGCCGCCAGCGCGATGAGCGGGTCGCGATGACGCTGCGCCAACGCGCTGGCGGTGACGATCATGCCGCCATTCGGGGAGCGCGCGAAGCTCGCGACGGCGCGCTCGATCTCGCCGGCGTCGCGCACATCGAGCGGGCGCACCTCCACCCCGAAAGACGGCGCGGCGGTCTGGATGGCGCCGAACTGGCCGATTCCGGTTGGGTTGCCGGCATCGCGAATGATCGCCGCCCGCGTCATGCCCGGGGCGATCTGCTTGAGCAGCTCCAAGAATTTGCCGCCCATGCTGTATTCGACGGTCATGAAACCGGTGACGTTGCCGCCCGGCCGTCCCAGGCTGTCGACGAAGCCGGCGGCGACCGGATCGCCGGCGATCGGGAACACGATCGGCACCGTGCGGGTCGCCTGCCGCAACGGCCCCACGGTCGAGGAGCCGTGGGCCAGGATGACGTCGGGCGCGAGCGCGGCCAATTCCGCCGCGTGCCTGCGAATATCGGCGGCGTCGGTCGTGCCCCAGCGGATGTCGACGCGCAGGTTGCGGCCGATCATCCAGCCCAATTGCCCCAGCACCTGCAGGAACACGCCGACACGCGCCTGAAAATCCGCATCGTCCGACGACGCCGGCAGCAGCACGCCGATACGCGGCATTCCACCGCCCTGCTGCGCGCGCCCAGCAAGCGGCCAGGCGACCGCCGCGCCGCCGATGAGCCATATCAACTCGCGCCGTTTCACTCGATCACCTCGTCGGCGCGCGCCAGCAGCATGGGCGGCACGGTGAGGCCGAGCGTGCGGGCGGTCTGGTGGTTGATGACCAGCTCGAACTTCGACGCCTGCACCACGGGCAGCTCCGCCGGCCGCGCGCCCTTGAGCACGCGGCCGGTATAGACGCCGACCTGGCGCCACGCATCGGTCAGGTTGGTGCCGTAGCTCATCAGCCCGCCGGCCTCGCAAAATTCCCGCTGGGTGTAAGCCGCGGGAATGCCATGGCGCATCGCCAGGTTGGCGATGTGGATGCGGCGGCCGGCAAACAGCGGCGACGGCCCGACGAAGAGGGCATCGGCGCGCGCGCGGACGAGATCCGCAAAGGCCGCGTCGATGTCGCGGATGGTGCCGGCCCGCATGACGTGAACCTGCAGTCCCATGGCGCGGGCGGCCGGCTCGACGTCGCGCAGGGCGGATTCGGTGCCCGCGGTATTGTGCGGATCGACCAGCACCGCCACGCGCGTGACCGCGGGCACCACCTCGCGCAGGAGCTCGAGCCGCTTGGCGGTGAGCTCGCCGACGAAAAAATTGACCCCGGTCACGTTGCCGGCGGGCCGGGCAAGGCTGGCGACGAGACCAAGGCCGACCGGATCTTCGGCGACGACGAAGACGATGGGGATGGCCGTGGTCGCCGCCTTGGCGGCCACCGCCGCCACCGTGCTCATGGCGGCGATGACGGTGACTGGCCGTCGAACGAGTTCGGACATCAGCTCCGGCAGCCGATCGTTCTGACCCTCGGCAAAGCGGTAGACGATCGCCGCGTTCTCGCCCTCGACGTAGCCTGCGTCCTTGAGGCCTTCACGGAAAGCGCGCAGACGGTGCGCGATCGGGTCGGGCGATGCGCTATAGAGAAATCCTACCGTCGGCATCGCCGGCTGGGCCTGCGCGGCGAGCGGCCACGCCGCCGCTGCGCCGCCGAGCAGCGTGACGAACTCGCGCCGTTTGAGCCGATCGAATTGCATCGCACCTTCCGACAGCCGGGACTGCGTCGCAGGGTATCGGATTGCTGGTCCGGCGCCAGAGCGGTTTTCGGACAGGACGCCGCCGACGGAAAACTGACAATGCTCTATGTGGCGGGCCGCTCGGCGAGCTTGGCGAGCCGGTCCGCCAGCGCATTGAGCTGCCAATCGCGCGCCAGCGCCGATGCCTTGGCCCAGCTCGGCCGTTGGTCCTTGAGGGGCGGCAATGGCGCTTTCGCGTCCATCGTGGCAATCGACCGGAACAGCCGCAGTTGCTCGGCCAGCGCCGGGAACCGTCCTGCCGCGAGCGCCGCTTCGAGCGAGCCGTGCTTGCGGATGACGTCGGCGGCTCCCTGCGGTCCGACGCCGGGAACGCCGGGCAGCTTGTCGGACGGGTCGCCGCGCAAGGCGACGAAATCCGGCACCTGCTTGGGATCGACGCCGTAGCGCGCGCGCACCTCGGCGGGGCCGATCCGCGCCAGCTCACCGGCCCGCACCGGGTAGAGGATGGTGGTCGCCGGCGAGGCGAGCTGAAACGTGTCGCGGTCGCCGCTGGCCACCAGCGCGGTGCCGCCCCGCCGCTCCTCGGCGGCGACCGCGGCGGCGAGGAAATCATCCGCCTCGTAGCCGGGCGCCTTGGCGTTGGCAAAGCCGCAGGCCGCGACGAAGTCCGGCAGCAGGTCGAGCTGCTCCACCAGCGCATCGTCGAATTCGCGCCCGCTCTGATAGGCCGCGAACGTCTCATGACGATAGGTCGGCGCGTCCAGCGTGTCCCACGCCACCAGCACGGCGCGCGGATGCTCCGCCTCGTAGAAACGCAACAGGAAGTTGGCAAAGCCGAGAATAGCACCGGCCGGTCGCTTGCCGCGACGCAGAATGGTTTTCGGCAGGGCGTGGTAGGCGCGATGGGCGAAGGAGTCGCCATCGATCACCAGCAGCGGCCGCCGGGACGCTTTTGTCTTTGGTGTCTTTTGCTTTGCCGCGGGCCGCTTCGCCGCCGGCTTTCCTTTACCCGCCGTTTTTGCGCGCGCGGGTGCGCGCCTCGCCAGGCCGGCCGCGCGCAGCACGATCCATGCCGGCGCATGATCGCTGCCACCTTCCTGGCCGCGGACATCGCGATCGACGCCCGCTGCCGCCAAGCGCTCCGCGGCGCGCGGGCTCAGCAGCAGATGATCGAGCCGGAGTCCGGCATCGCGCGGCCAGCGATTCCGCATGTAGTCCCAATAGGTGTACATCCGCTGGTCCGGATGCAGCGTGCGAACGGCATCGAGCCAGCCCTGCTCGAGGATCTGCCGGAACAAGGCTCGGCTTTGCGGCTGCACCAGCGCATCCTTGGCGTAGGACCTGGTCGGATAGATATCGAAGTCGGTCGGCACGACGTTGTAGTCGCCGGCCAGCACGACCGGCACGCCCGCCGCATGGAGCTCGCGAGCGTGTGCGTTCAGACGCCTCAGCCAGGCGAGCTTGTAGTTGAATTTGGGACCGGGCTGGGGGTTGCCGTTGGGCGCATAGAGCGAGGTCACGATCACCCCGTTCACGGCCGCCTCGATGTAGCGCGCCTGCGTGTCGCCCGCATCCCCCGGCAGCTCGGTTCGTGTCACCACCGGCTCGGCATCACGCGCGAGAATGGCGACCCCGTTCCAGGATTTCTCGCCGCGCCACGCCGCGCCGTAGCCGGCCTGCTCGATCGCCTTTTGCGGGAATTCGGACTCCGCCGCCTTGAGCTCCTGCAAGCACACCACATCCGGCTTGGCGGCGCGCAGCCAGGCGAGCAGGTTGGCAAGGCGCTTGGTCACGTTGTTGATGTTGAAGGTGGCGATCTTCATCCGCACCAGAATGAATAGCCGCCACCAAAGCCGCAAGCCGCCGACAGCAGATGGCAGACAGTGCTCCGGCCATCGGCATGGCCGCTTGGTGCCGCCAGGACAGATGGCCCTTCCGCGTTCTGCGGAAAGCGGAGTAGCCTACCCGTCCGCACCGGATCGCTCGCCGTGGAGGGACTGGAATGAAACTTCCCCGTCGCAAGTTCCTGCATCTCGCCGCCGGCGCCGCCGCGCTGCCGGCCGTCTCGCGCATCGCAAGGGCGCAGAGCTATCCGTCGCGGCCGGTGACCCTGATTGTGTTCGTTCCCGCCGGCGGCACGCCCGACATCATCGCGCGGCTCATCGGTCAGTCGCTGTCGCAGCGGCTCGGCCAGTCGGTGGTGATCGACAACCGGCCGGGCGCCGGCGGCAATCTCGCGCTGCAGGCGGCCGCGCGCGCGCCGGCCGACGGCTACACGCTGCTGCTGGTCGCCACCCCGCACGCCATCAACGTGACTCTCTACGAGAAGAGCCCCCTCACGGTCACGCGCGACATCGTTCCGGTCGCGAGCATCAACAACGATTCGTTCGTCCTGCTGGTGAATCCGTCGTTCGCGGCCAGGACCGTCCCCGAGTTCATCGCCTACGCCAAGGCCAATCCCGGCAAGATCAACCTGGGCTCGAGCGGGACCGGAAACCTGACCAATCTCTGCGGCGAGCTGTTCCGAATGATGACCGGCATCGAGCTGGTGCACGTGCCCTATCGCGGCACGCCGGCGGCGCACGCGGCGCTCTTGGCCGGCGACACTCACGCGATGTTCGACGCCATCGGCTCGGCGATGGGGCAAATCCGGGCGGGCGCGCTGCGGCCGCTCGGGGTGACGGCGACGACGCGGCTGCCGGTGCTGCCGGACGTCCCGTCGATCGGCGACGTCGTCCCGGGCTTCGCGGTGACCGGCTGGCTCGGCGTTGGGGCTCCCAAGGGCACGCCGGCCGAGATCGTCGAGCGGCTCAACCGGGAGGTCAACGCGGCGCTCGCGGATCCCGCGGTGAAGGCGCGGATGGCCGATCTCGGCAGCGAGCCGCTGCCCGGCTCGATCGCCGACTTCGCCCGGCTGGTCGCCGAGGAAACCGAGAAGTGGGCCAAGGTGGTCAAGTTCGCCGGCCTCAAGGCGGACTAGCTGCCGGTCGAAGCGATGCGCGATCAGTACCTGGCGATGACGGGGCCGGCCCAGTCGAGCTTGTAGTTGATGCCCAGGCGGACGACATTGAGCGTGGTGTTGTCCCAATGGTAGGCGACGAAGAACGGCGGATTGCACAGGCACGTCGCGTCGGCCCCGTCGAATCGGTAGTGGAGATACTCGCCCCGGATCGTCAAATTGGATGTGACGGCATATTCGAGACCGCCACCCAGCACATATCCGGTTTTCGTCTGGCTGAATGGGGCGATCGGGTAGGCCACCGCCACCGTGGCGTAGTTCGCGGAATAAGTCGCCTTGCCCCAAGCCACGCCGCCGGTGACATACAGCAGCACCCGGTCCCAGGCGTAGCCGATACGGCCGCGCACAGTGCTGAGCCATTTCAGGTCACGGGTGGTGAATTGGTTGGAACCCGCCAGGACCACGCCGGCGGTCGTCGTTATCGGCGCATTGTCGCTCACGTTAGCATCGGCCCAGGAAACGTCGGCCTCGACGCCAACGACCCAATTCGGCGCAAGCTGCCAGTTGAACCCGAGCTGGGCGCCGCCGACCCAGCCGCGTGGATCGGAATCGAAATTTCGCCCCGGCAGACCGAACGTGGGTTGCGGACCCGGCTCGGTCCGAGAGCTCCAGCGGGCCCAGCCGTGGCCGATATGGCCGCCGATATAGATCCCGCTCCAACTGTAGACGATCGGTGCCGGTGGCGGCGGCGCCTTGCGGACCGGGCGGATGTCGGCCGCACCGGCAGTGGTGAGGCCTGCGGCCAGCATTGCGACGGAAATGATCGCGCGCTTCATGGTGCACCCCCGTTCCCTTGTCGCTTCTTACACCTGGCCGGACACCGTCCCTGTCTCCAAAACGCAACATCCCCCGAAAATACGACTCATCCCCGTTGCGGTAGCCGAGTATTTGTGCCGTCGCGCCGGCGTGAGCGCAGCGAGCGAGCGCTCGTTGCGGCAATGGACGCCGTCGTCGCGGCCGTGCCGGCACAAGACGGGCAACGCTGCCCCGCCAGTGGTTTTCCGACGCAGCAAGGCTGATGCCGAGAGGCGACGTTGCCCCTTCCGCGCTCTGCGGAAAGGGGAGTAGGCTGTTGCCGCCGCCCGTCCGCACCGATTGCACGCCGTGGAGGGACTGGGAATGAAACTTCCGCGCCGAACGTTTTTGCACCTGGCGGCAGGCGCTGCCGCGCTTCCTCTCGTATCGCCCCTCGCGCGGGCGCAAGCCTATCCGGCACGGCCGGTGCGGCTGATCGTCGGCTTTGCCGCCGGCGGCACCACCGACCTCGCCGGGCGCCTGATCGGGCAATGGCTGTCGGAGCGGCTCGGCCAGCAGTTCATTGTCGAGAACCGCACCGGCGCATCCACCAACATCGCCACCGAAGCGGTCGCGCGGGCGCCGGCGGACGGCTACACGCTGCTCGTGGTCACGGCGTCGAACGCGATCAACGCCACGCTCTACGACAAGCTCAATTTCGACTTCCTGCGCGACATCGCGCCGGTCGCGGGCCTCATCCGCTATCCGCTGGTCATGCAGGTCAACCCGTCGTTTCCCGCGACGACGGTCCCTGAGTTCATCAGCTACGCGAAGGCCAATCCCGGCAAGATCAGCTACGGCTCGGGCGGCCACGGCACCTCGATCCACGTCGCCAGCGAGCTGTTCAAGATGATGACCGGGATCAACATGATCCATGTGCCGTATCGCGGCGGCGCGCCGGCGATGACCGATCTCATGGGCGGACAGGTTCAGGTGGTGTTCAACCCGCTGCCGGAATCGATGGAGTTCATCAAGGCCGGCAAGCTGCGCCCGCTGGCGGTGACCACCGCGACGCGCTCGGACGTGTTGCGGGAGATCCCGGCGCTGGCCGAGTTCGTGCCCGGCTACGAGGCGAGCGCGGTGCAGGGCATCGGCGCGCCCAAGGCCACGCCGGCCGAGATCGTCGAGCGGCTCAACAAGGAGATCAACGCCGGCCTCGCCGATCCCAAGCTCAACGCGCGGTTCACCGAGCTGGGCGGCACGGTGTTTCCCGGCTCGGCCGCCGACTTCGGCGCCTTCATGGCCGACGAGACGGAAAAATGGGCCAAGGTCATTCGCTTCTCCGGCGCCAAGGCGGAATGAGCCGGCGGCCGCGCAAGGGTGACCTCATGAAATCTCCACGTCGAAAATTCCTGCGGCTGGCCGCGGGCGCCGCCGCGGCGCCCGCGTTGGCGCGCCTGGCCTGGGCGCAGGCCTATCCATCGCGGCCGATCCGGCTGGTGGTTCCGTTCCCGCCCGGCGGCGCGGTCGACGCCGTCGGACGCCCGTGGGCGGACAAGGTCAAGCCGCTCATCGGCACGATGGTGATCGAGAACATCGGCGGCGGCGGCTCTTCGCTCGGCGCCGCCGCCGTCGCACGCGCCCGGCCCGACGGCTACACGATCCTGCTCGGCGGAACGCAGACGCACGTCAACGAGGCCCTGCTCAAGAGCCGGCCGCTGTACGACCCGGTCAAGGACCTGGATCCGATTGCCGGCGTGGCCGCCAATGTTCTGTGCGTCGCCGTGCATCCTTCGGTGCCGGCTCAGACGCTGAAGGAGCTGATCGCTTACGCAAAAGCCAATCCCGGCAAGCTGTCCTACGGGCACTCCGGTGTCGGCTCGATCCAGCACCTGACCGGCGAGTTGTTCAAATCGCTGGCGGGAACGCCGGAGATCGTGCAGGTGCCCTATCGCGGCACCGGCCCGGTGATCACAGATCTGGTCAGCGGGCAAATTCCGATCGGCCTGCCGGGCGTGACCGGGCAACTGCTGGAATTCCATCGCACCGGGAAGACGCGGATTCTTGCGGTGACGGGTCCCACGCGCCTCATCGCCGCGCCCGATCTTCCGACGGCGGCCGAGCTGGGCTTCCCCGGCATGACGGTGACCGGCTCCATCGGGCTGCTCGCACCGGCCGGCACGCCACCTGCGATCATCGAACAGATCGCGCAGGCGACGCGCACGGCGGTCGCCGAACCGGCCTTCCAGCAGATGCTGGTCGAAGCCGGCATCGATCCCACGCTCGACTCGAGCCCCGAAAAATTCCGGCGGTCGCTGGCGGCCGACGTCGCGCTCTGGACGCCGGTGGTCAAAGCGCTCGGGCTGAAGATCGACTGAGCACCCGAGGGGATATTCCACCAGTTCCGTTCAGCCAATCGGTCGCAAGGCGCACAGCATGAGACTTCGCCGTCGACGATTCCTGCAGCTGGCGGCGGCCGCCGCCGCGCTGCCGGCCGTGCGCCTGGCCTGGGCGCAGGCCTATCCGTCGCGGCCGGTGCGGATCATCGTCGGCTTTCCGGCCGGCGGCCAGATCGACATCATCGCCCGCCTGATCGGGCAATGGCTGTCGGAACGGCTCGGCCAGCAATTCTACGTCGACAACCGGCCGGGCGCCGCCAGCAATATCGCCACCGAGGCGCTGGTGCGCGCGGCGGCGGACGGCCACACGCTGTTCCTGGCCAATGCGACGAATGCGGTCAACGCGTCGCTGTTCGACAAGCTCAGCTTCGATTTCATCCGCGATACCGTGCCGGTCGCCAGCATCAACCGCATCCCGCTGGTGCTGGAGGCGCATCCCGCGTTCCCGGCCAGAACGGTTGCCGAGCTGATCGCCCACGCCAAGGCCAATCCGGACAAGGTCAGCCTGGCGTCGCCGCCGAAGGGAACGGCGCCGTTCATGGCCGCCGAGCTGTTCAAGATGATGGGGGGCGTCGAGATGCTGCGCGTGCCTTATCGAGGCTCGGCCCAGATGGTGCCAGATCTCATCGGCGGCCAGGTGCAGGTCGCATTCGACGGCATCTCGTCGTCGATCGAGCACATCCGGACCGGCAGACTGCGGGCGCTGGCGGTGGCGACGGCGGCGCGCCTGGAGGCGTTGCCGGAGGTCCCGACGGTCGCAGAGTCCCTGCCCGGCTTCGAGGCAAGCGGCTGGTGCGGCGTGGTCGCTCCCCGCAACACGCCGAGCGAGATCACCGACAAGCTCCATCAGGAGATCAACGCCGGCCTCGCCGACTCCAGGATCAGGTCGCGGCTGACCGACCTGGGCGTCACCGTGCTCGCCAGGTCGGCGGCGCAGTTCGGCAAGCTGATCGCCGACGAAACCGAGAAGTGGGGCAAGGTGGTGAGGTTCGCGGGCCTCAAGCCGGATTGATGCGGCGGTTGCGACCAGCACGAAGCGAAAGCGCGATCACGCGCGGGGAGGCTGGCCCGGGATTTCGCCGCTTGCTCT
>JBEVIH010000211.1:0-5980 GCA_040510815.1 Xanthobacteraceae bacterium
AGTACGGCTTCTGGGCGAACGTCAATCCGCAGGTGCCGCATCCGCGCTGGAGCCAGGCAATGGAGGACCTGATCGGTCGCGACGAGCGCCGGCCGACGCTCCTATTCAACGGCTACGGCGATTACGTCGCCCACCTTTACAAGGGGCTCGAGAAGGAGCGGCTGTGGGCCTAGGGCGTCCCGTCATCCGCTGCGTGCGGCAGGCCGGATGAGCGGAAAGATCCAATAGCAGGTGCCCCTGCTCAGGACGATCGTGAGGCCCCACTCGACGTCCTTGCCCTCGACGAGCTGGAATCCGAGCTTGAGCGATTCGGCGTTGGTCTGCCGCGTCGTCAGCACGGTCACGCCGGCGGCCGGCTTCCAGCGGAAGACGGTGCTGGTCGCCGGGTCGCTGACCGCAAATGCCAGCGGCTCGCGGTAGAGCGTCAGTGCGCCGTTGCGCAGCCCGATCACCGCATCGGTGGACGGCAGCAGCTCGGTCGTCTCGCCGATCATGCCGATCCGGCCGGGGTGCCATCCCATCACGTTCTTGGGGGCTCGCACCACCGGTGCGATCAGGAAATAGAGCTTGTCGGTAGCTCGCTTGGCTTCCTCCTCGCACTCCGCCATCGCCTGCACCAGCCAACCGTAGCTCTCGGTCCCCTCCGCCTTCTGGTCGCCCGGTGCGGCATCGCCCGGCGGCCCGGCCACCTCGACCTTGCCGCGGAAAAACATGTGCCAACCGAGCGCGATCACCAGACCGACCATGGCCACGGCAACGAGCGCCGAGATCGTGACGACCGGGTTCGGCAGGTTCGATGCGCCGCAATTGGCGCACGACCGCGCGAAATAGGAAACCTCGGCGCCGCAGTGCCGGCATGCGCCGGCGGGAATGCGAGGCAGCTTGCTCAAGAGATCGTGCATCATCCGAATCGAAGATTATCCGATCGCTGCGAGTGATTCGAGTGGCGGGCGTGTGCCGCGGTGACGCTGATCCAGCCCCGGTTCTAGGTGCTTTCGCCGGCTTCCGCCGCCGCCAGCTTGCTGCGCCAGTCCCGGCGCTTGCGCAGCGCCGTCCAGGCGGCAAGCATGAGCAGCACGGCACAGACTGCCAATAGCACCGCCGCGATCGGACGCTGGAAGAAGATCGTCCAATTGCCGTTCGACATGATCAACGACTGGCGCAGGCTCATCTCGAACAGCGGCGCGATGACCAAGCCGAGCACCAGCGGCGCCGGATCGAGGTCGAACTTCTTCAAGCCAAAGCCGACCACGCCCATGATCAGCATGATCCAGACATCGACGATCGAGTGGTTCACCTCGTACACGCCGATCACGCAGAACATGATGATCAGCGGGTAGAGATAGGCGTAGGGAACGCGCAGCAGGTTCACGAACAGCCCGACCAGCGGCAGGTTGAGCGCCAGCAGCATCAGGTTGCCCACGTACATCGAGGCGACGAAGCCCCAGAACACGTTGGGGTGGTCGCTGACCAGCGTCGGCCCCGGCGGAACGCCGTGGATCAGCAGCGCGGCGATCAGCACCGCGGTCACCGGCCCGGTCGGGATTCCCAGCGCCAGCATCGGCACGAAGGCGCCGGTGGAGGCGGAATTGTTGGCCGATTCCGGGCCGGCGACGCCGGCGACCGCGCCCTTGCCGAACTCCTCCGGGTGCTTGGAGATGCGCTTCTCCAAGGCGTAGGACATGAAGCTCGAAATGATGTGCGCGGAGCCGGGGATGATGCCGATCAGGAAGCCGAGCACCGAGCCGCGCGCGATTGGCATCGCCGAGTCCCGCCACTCCTGCCGGCTCGGCCACAGCTCGCGCAGCTTCGGGCGCACCACCTCGCTGGTGACCTGGCGACTCGGCGTGGCCAGGAGCTCGCCCAGCCCGAACAGCCCGACCGCGACCGGCACGATGCCGATGCCGTCGCCGAGCTCGGCAATGTTGAAGCTGTAGCGAAAGTGCCCGGTCATCACGTCGATGCCGATGGTACCGAGCAGCAGCCCGAACGCCGCCATCAACAGTGTCCGAACAAGCGAGGTCGTCGACATGTAGGCGAGGAAGATCAGGCCGAGCACCAGCAGCGCGGTGTATTCGGGCGGGCCGAAGCGCAGCGCGAAGGCCGCCAGCGGCGGCGCAACCAGCGTGAGCACGATCACGCCGAAGGTGCCGGCGATGAACGAGCCGACCGCCGCGATGCAGAGCGCCGCGCCGGCGCGGCCTTTCCTCGCCATGGCGTTGCCGTCGATGCAGGTCATCACCGAGGCCGCTTCGCCCGGGATGCGCAGCAGGATCGAGGTGGTCGAGCCGCCGTACTGCGAGCCGTAGTAGATGCCCGCCAGCATCACGATTGCCTTGGTGGCGTCGAGCCCGAAGGTCAGCGGCAGCAGAATGCTGATGCCGGCGAGCGGACCGATGCCCGGCAGCATTCCGACCAGGGTGCCGACCAGACAGCCGATGAACGCGTACCACAGCACGTCGGGCCGCAGCGCGACCGAAAAGCCCAGCAGCAGGCTGTCGAAGGTTTCCAAGGCGTCAGAACCAGAGCAGGCCGCGTTCGAGCGGGGACTTGAGCGCCTTGCCGAACAGCCAGTAGGCGAACACGGTGAGCCCGATGCTGTAGACGGCGGCGTGCAAGACGTTGCGGCGCTCGACCACGACAAGCAGCGAGAATACCAGCAGCGTCATGGTGATCAGAAAACCGAGCGGTTGATAGAGCGCGGCCGCGGCGGCCGTGATCACGACGAGAAGCACGGCGTGACCGCCGTCGCTCCAGTCGATCTCGGCGAATTCCCGGCTGCCGGCGGCGCCGATGATAACCAGGCCGGCGAACAGCATCATCAAGCCGGTGACGAGCTTCGGCATCATGCCGGCGCTCGGCGCGGAAAGGCGGCCGAACGGCAGGTCGCCGCTGATCGCGAACACCAGGATGCCGAAGGCGATGAAGGCGCCCCCGACGACGTGATCGGCCCGCAGCGTCATCGGCACTGTCTCGGACGTATCGTCGCGTGCTCCGTCACCCGTCGACCTTGCCGATCGAGCGCACCGCATCCTCGACCCGCTTGGCGTCGGCGTCCCAGAACGCCTTGAACTCGGCCTGGTCGAGATAGGCCACGTCCTGACCGAGATTGGTCATCGCCTGCTTGAACTTGTCGTCGGCGGCGGCCTTCTTCGAGGCGTCGCGCAGCGTCGTGATGATCGGCGCCGGCGTTCCCTTGGGGGCGAACATGCCGACCCACAGATAGAACTCCACGTCGTATCCGAGCTCTTTCATCGTGGGCACGTTGGGCAAGGCGGGCGCTCGCTGGGCGCCGAAGCCGGCAAGCGCGCGCAGCTTGCCGGCTTTCATCTGCGCGTTGGCCGCCGCGATCGAGGACACCAGCACTTGCGAATTGTTGCCGAGGATGGCGGTCAGGGCCGGCCCGCCGCCGGCGGTCGGCAAATGCCGCATCTGGATGCCGGCGGCCTTCGCGAACAGGGCCGTCGGCAGGTGCAGCGCGCCGTAGAGACCCGAGGAACTGAAGATGATCTCGTTCGGCCGCTTCTTGGCGTCGTCGATGAACTCCTTGATGGACTGATAGGGCTGCTTGTCGTTGACCACCAGCACCATCGGGTCGGCGATGAAGCGCGCGATCGGAATGAAGTCGTCGCGCGTGAACTTCACCGGCCGTCCGAACAGCTTGTCGACCTCGGCGAAGCCCGAGATCGACACGATATGCATGAGCAGAGTGTAGCCGTCGGGCTTGACGCTGGCGGCGAATTGGGCGCCCACCTGGCCGGCGGCGCCGGCCTTGGTCTCGATCACCATGGGCTGTTTGAGGATCGGCTCCAGCACCGCGGCGAGCGGCCGGGCGACGACGTCGACGGCGCCGCCGGGCGGGAACGGATTGATGAAGGTGACCGGCCGGGCCGGATAGGTTTCCTGCGCGGTCGCGGATCGGGTGGCGAGCGCCGCGGCAGCAGCGGCCGAGCCGACCACAAAGCTTCGTCTATCCACGCTCGATCCTCCCTGGTCTGGTTCCGGCTTGCAGCCGGTGTCGCCTTGGCCGCGACGATAGGAGCCGGACCAAATGGGGTCAACCTCGCGATGACGCGGCATAAGGCATCGCGCATGTCCCGGAAAAGTGGGTACCGGTTTTCCGAACAGGACATGCGCAAACGAAAACGAGCCGCACGCGGCGCGGGCGTTGCGGTCGTGGCGCCGCTGTGGGACAGCATGGCCCGATGTCCGTGCCATCCGATCCCACGCCTGTCTCGGCGAGAGCCTCGTTCCTCAATGGCGTGCGCGCGGCGTGGGGATCGCTGTTTGCCCTGGTGCTGCTCGGCAACTACATCGGCATCGGTGCGCTGGCCTTCGAGTTCGGCTTCAGCCCGGCCTGGATCGTGCTCTGCACCCTGCTGATCTGGGCGGCGCCGGCCCAGGTGATCGTGATCTCGACCCTGGCTACGACTTCGCTCCTCGACGTTGCCATCGCGGTGACGCTGAGCAGCACGCGGTTCCTGCCGATGGTCGCGGCGCTGCTGCCGATGCTCAAGGTCGCGCGCACGCGTCAATTGGAACTGATCCTGCCGACCCATCTCACCGCCATCAGCGTCTGGGTCGAGGGGATGCGGCTGTTGCCAAACGTACCACGCGCAGAGCGGCTGCAATTCTACAACGGCCTCGGCATCGGCCTGATCGCCGTCGCGTCGCTCGGCAGCGTGATCGGCCATTATCTCGCTGGCAAAATGCCGCCGCTGTTGTCGACGACACTCTTGTTCTTCACGCCGATGGCGATGCTGATGACGCTGGCGCGCAACAGCGAGGCGCTGCTCGAGCGTATCGCGTTCGGGCTTGGCCTCCTGCTCGGGCCACTCCTGGCCGCGCAGAAGGTCAAGCTCGATCTGATGTGGACCGGCGTCATCGCCGGGTCGGTCGCCTATGCGGTGCATCGGCTGCGCGAGGCGAGGCGATGACGTTGGCCGAAATCGGACCCTACCTCGCCCTCGTCCTGGTGGGTTTCCTGCCGAACGAGGTCTGGCGCGTGGTCGGTCTGCTCCTGGTGCGGGGCTTGAACGAGGATTCCCAGATTGTGGTCTGGGTTCGCGCGGTGGCGACCGCCATCCTGGCTGGCGTGCTGGCCCAACTCGTGATGACGACGTCCGGCGCGTTGGCGGCGATCCCGTTGTTTGTGCGGATCGGCGCGGCGCTGTTGGGCTTTGCCGCGTTCGTGCTGGCGCGCAAATCGGTGTTCGCCGGCGTGCTGGTCGGCGAGCTGGCATTTCTTGCCGGCGCCTGGATGTACGGGCCGTAGCGCGTTAGGCGTTCTTCAGCGCCGCGGCGAGCTTGAGTGCGTGATCCGACAGCACCTCGGGCTTCTCCTTCTCGCTGGCCGGCGGCTTCATCGGCACGCCGGCTTTACGGGGGATGACGTGGAGGTGGAGGTGAAAAACCACCTGGCCGCCGGCGCCTTCGTTGAACTGCTGGACGGTAACGCCGTCGGCGCCGAACACCTGCATGCCGGCCTTGGCGACCTTCTGCGCGACCGCGGCTACGGCGGCGAGGTCGTCGGGCTTGACGTCAAGCAGGTTGCGCGCCGGCGCCTTCGGCAGCACCAGCGTGTGGCCGGGTGCGCGGGGCATGATGTCGAGGAAAGCGAACACCTTGTCGTCTTCGTAAACCTTGTGGCAGGGCAGCTCGCCGCGCAGAATTTTCGCAAAAATATTGTTCGGGTCGTAAGCCGGCATCGTTTCTCTCCGGGGGAGCGCTTTTATTTGAGCAAGACCTTATCCGAAAACCGGTTCCCACTTTTCGGGGTCATGCTCTACTCCTGCTCGATCAAATCCTTGCGGAACGGCGCGGCCGCCGCAAGCTCCTCGCCGGCGGCTTCGACATAGGCGCGCTCGCGGCTGAGGTAGTCGGCAATCGCCCGCCGCAGTGACGGATTGGCGATGAAATGAGCCGAATGGGTAATCACCGGCAAGTAGCCGCGGGCGAGCTTGTGTTCGCCCTGCGCGCC
>JBEVIH010000212.1:0-7467 GCA_040510815.1 Xanthobacteraceae bacterium
CAGCATCCACCTTCGCGAGATCATGGCGTCCTCCTGAGGAATTGTTTCGCTACGCCTCGAGATGGCGCTGCGGCAGCGCCTGCCTGACCAGGCCGCCGACCTGGCCGAACAGCACCGAGACGACATAGAGCGCGCCCGCCACCAGGATGATGGCCGGGCCCGACGGCACGCCGGTGTGGAAGGAGAGCAAGAGGCCGGCATAGCCCGACACCGCGCCGCTCGCCGCCGCGATGACGATCATCTTGGTGATGTCGCGCGCCCAGAAGCGTCCGATCGCCGCCGGCAGCATCATGATGCCGACCGCCAGCAGTGTCCCGAGCGCATGGAAGCCGGAGACCAGGTTGGTCACCACCAGCCCTAGGAAGGCGAGATGCGCCGGCGCGCCGGCCCGGCTGACCGAGCGCATGAAGCCGGGATCGACGCATTCGAGCACCAGCGGCCGGTAGATCAGGGCGAGCACCACCAGGGTGAGCGTCGCGTTGCCGGCGATCAGCACCAAGGTCTGGTCGTCGAGCGCCAGCACCGAGCCGAACAGCACGTGCAAGAGGTCGATATTGGTGCCCTTGAGCGAGACGATGGTGACGCCGAGGGCGAGCGACAGCAGATAGAAGGTGGCGAGCGCGGCGTCCTCCTTGAGCTCGGTCATGCGCGCCACCAGGCCGGTGAGCAGCGCCACGACGCAGCCGGCGATCAGGCCGCCCGCCGTCATGGCGAACAGGTTGAGCCCGGAGACCAGGAAGCCGAGTGCCGCGCCCGGCAGGATCGCGTGCGCCATGGCATCGCCGACCAGGCTCATGCGCCGCAGCATCAGGAACACGCCGAGCGGTCCGGCGCCGAGCGCCAGCGCCAGCGTTCCGGCAAGCGCGCGGCGCATGAACTCGAACTCGGCGAACGGCGCGATGAGAAAATCGTAGATCATCGGTCGTGGCTATGCAGTCCGGCCGCGCCGCCCTGCGGCTTGCCCGCAATTGGGAGAGGCGCGGCGGCCGTTGGAACCGCACACTCCTCGGCGTGCTGGTCGAAGGCCTCGCACATCCGGCGGGCGATCAGGAGGTTCTCGGGCGTCAGCACGGTCGCGGTGCGGCCCCAGGCGACCGGCTCGCGCGCCAGCAGCAGCGTCTCCGGGAAGTGCGTGCGTACGAAATCGATGTCGTGCAGCGCCGTGAGCACGGTACGTTTCTCGCCGTGCCAGCGCTGCACCAGGTCGAACAGATCAACCGAGGTTTTCGCATCGACCGCGTTGAACGGCTCGTCGAGCACGATGACGCGGGCATCCTGCAGCAGGAGCCGCGCGAACAGCATGCGCTGCATCTGGCCGCCCGACAGCGTCGCGATGGCGCGGTCCTCGAAGCCGGTGAGGCCGACCGCCGAGAGCGCCTGCTCGATCGACGCGCGCGCCTTGCGGTCGACGCCGCCGAACAGGCCGGTGCGGTGCCAGAGCCCCATCGCCACCATGTCGTAGACGTTGATCGGGAACGAGCGGTCGATCTCCGCGGCCTGCGGCAGATAGGCGATGTCCTGCGGCGCGAGGCCGCCGCGCTCGATCCTGCCGGCGAGCGGCTTGAGCACGCCGACGATGCCCTTGAACAGCGTCGACTTGCCCGCGCCGTTCGGGCCGACCACCGCCACCAGCGCGCCGGCCTCGACGGCGCCGTCGAGGTGATGCACGGCCGGGTGCCGGTCGTAGCCAAGCGTGAGGTTGCGGAACTGCAGCGCGGCGGTCACGTTAAAAGCACCCTCAAACCATCGCCCACAGCACCGCGCCCCAGATCACCACGATCACGGCCGCGGCCACGGCGAGGCGCTGCAACGCCGACATCCGCAGGATCGACGGCGCGATCGACGCCGGCGGATGGCCCGCGCCGGGATGATGGTGGTGGTGCTGATGGACGTGGGTCGGCACTGGGCGGGTCCCGGAGGTTGGTACGTTATAGTATAACATTCGTGACCGGCCGATGCCAGCGCCGCGTGGCGCAATCGCCGGACGGCGGCTCAATTGCCAAGATCGTCCCGCCCGGTCATGCTCCCGCCTCTCGCACGCAATTCGACAATGGAACACCGCCGCATGAACGAGCAAAAGCCCCGCGTCGTCTGCATCGGCGAGGTCATGGTCGAGTTCGTGCGCGGGGCCGACGGCCGGTTCGGCTTCGGCTATGGCGGCGACACGTTCAACATGGCGGTCTATCTGGCGCGCGCCGGCATCGACGTCGCGTACGCCACGGCGCTGGGCAACGACCGCTACTCGGACGGCATCCTGGCGTTGGCGGCGGCCGAAGGCATCAAGAGCGATCTGGTGCTGCGCGTGCCGGGCCGGCTGCCGGGCCTCTATCTGATCGAGACCGACGACAAGGGCGAGCGGCAGTTCGCCTATTGGCGCGACACCTCGCCGGCGCGCGAGCTGTTCGAGCTGCCGGAATGGAGCCGGGTGGCCGAACGAATGCTGTCCGCCAAGCTCGTCTATTTCTCCGGCATCACGCTCTCGCTCTATTCCAACACCGGGCTCGGTCGCTTCCTGGCGGTCGTCGAGATGGCGCGGCAGCAGGGCGTGAAGGTCGCCTTCGACGGCAACTTCCGGCCGCGCGGCTGGAAGGGTGATCTCTCGCGCACCCGCACCGTGTTCATGGAGGCGCTCAAGCGGGTCGACATCGCGCTGCCGACCTACGACGACGAGGCGGTGTTGTGGGGCGATCCCAGCCCGGAGGCGACGGTCGAGCGCATGCAGGCCTTCGGCATCGCCGAGATCGTGGTGAAGAACGGACCCAACAGCGCGCTGGTCGCCACCGGCGGCCAGAACGAATTCATCCCGGTGCCGGAGGTGGTGGTGCCGGTCGACACCACCGCCGCCGGCGACAGCTTCAACGCCGGCTACCTGGCGGCGCGGCTCACCGGCAAGCAGCCGGGCGAGGCCGCCGCCGACGCCCACCGGCTCGCCGGCGAGGTCATCCGGCACCGCGGCGCCATCATGCCGCGCGCCGCAATGGCGATGCATTGAGGCTACTCACCCGCTGACGCGTTATTTCCGCAGCGCGGATGCCTCGCGCGCAAGCCCGGCAATGCGGTCGAACTTTCCCGCGCCGATCATGGACCGCGGCGCCACCCACGAGCCGCCGACCGCGACCACATTGGGCAGCGCCAGATAGGCGGCCGCATTGGCGATGCTGACGCCGCCGGTCGGACAGAACCTGATGCGCGGCAACGGCTCGGCCACCGCCTTGAGCCAGGCGAGACCGCCGGACGGCTCGGCGGGAAAGAACTTCAGGACCTCGAATCCACGCTCGACGAGCGCCATCGCCTCGGACACCGTGGCACAGCCAGGGAGTGCCGCAACGGGAGCCGCCGCGAACGCATCGGCCAAGGCCGCGGTCGTTCCGGGACTGACCAGGAAGCGGGCACCGGCCGCTACGGCCTTGCCGATGTCCGCCACGTTGGTCACGGTGCCAGCACCCACAACGGCGTCCGGCACCGCGTCGGCGATCGCCTTGATCGCCGCGAGCGCCGCCGCCGTCCGCAACGTCACCTCCAGCACCGCGAGGCCACCGGACACGAGCGCGCGCGCGAGCGGAACCGCCTGCGCGGCGTCTCCGATCGTCAGCACCGGAATGACTGGCGTTTTGCCCAGCAGCGGAGTCGGATCGAGCGGCATTGCGTTGTCCTTCGCGGCCATCATACCAACGCACGATCAACCGGGGCGATCCAATGCGAAGGCGGAATGCCGGCGTTGACCGCATGCGGCCGACGCTTTAGCGTTGTCGGCGATGGGGATGGAGTCCCCCGAAACCGCCCGTTACGGCTGATGACTCCTACCGCGCAATAACGGCGGTAGGGGCGAGTTTCGCGCCGCCGCAGGGCGGCTTTTTCATGCCCGGAACGACGAAGGAGCGACCATGGGCTTTTTGATTGTATTCATCGGCGGCGGCATCGGCGCTGCGCTGCGCCACGGCGTCAACCTGGTGATGGCACGCTGGCTGGGCACGGCATTCCCCTATGCGACGCTGGCCGAAAACGTCACCGGCTCGCTGGTGATGGGCCTGCTGGTCGGCTATTTCGCCTTCGGCGGCGGCGTCCCGCAGCATTGGCGGTTGTTTCTCACCACCGGCATCCTCGGCGGCTACACCACCTTCTCGGCATTCTCGATCGACACGGCGCTGCTCTACGAGCGCGGCGAGCTCTGGCTCGCGGCGCTTTACATCATTGCATCGGTCGCGCTCTCGATCGGCGGCCTGTTCGCAGGGCTTGCGCTGGTGCGGCATTTCACCTGAGGCAGGTACGGAACGTGGTTAGACACCGCTGCAATTCATACTCACGCGGCCACCTGGGAGGGAACACATGATGGCGGAGATAAAAGCGCTCGCGTGGTCGGCGGTGCTGACATGGCTGATGCTGATGGCCGCAAGCCTGCTGCGGTCGAAGGGCTGGACCTCGCCCGGCATGCGCATCGCCTTCGGCAACCGCGACGACGTTCCGGAGCCCGAGCCGCTCGCCGGCCGCGCCGACCGGGCGGCGAGAAACATGCTCGAGAACCTCGCCATCTTCACGGCGGTGATCGCGGCGGTGCAGCTCTCCGGCAAGGCGAGCGCGCAGACCCAGCTCGGCGCCACGCTGTTCTTCTGGGCGCGCGTCGCCTATTGGCCGTGCTACCTCGCGGGCATCATCTATCTGCGCACCGTGATCTGGCTGGTCAGCATCGTCGGGCTCGCGATGGTCGCGGCCGCGGTCCTGCCTTAGGTCAGCCGGGTGAGGCCCAGCCGATCCAGCAACCGCATGTCGTGGTCGCGATCGGGGTTGGGCGTGGTGAGCAGCTTCGGACCGTAGAAGATCGAATTGGCGCCGGCCAGGAAGCACAGCGCCTGGGTCTCGTCGCTCATGTCCTCGCGCCCGGCCGAGAGCCGCACCACCGATTTCGGCATGGTGACACGGGCGACCGCGATGGTGCGCACGAAGTCGAGCGGATCGAGCTTGGCGCCGCCCGCCAGCGGCGTGCCTTCGACCTCGACCAGCATGTTGATCGGCACCGATTCCGGATGCACCGGCAGGTTGGCGAGCGTCGCGATCATGCCGACCCGGTCCTCGGCGCTCTCGCCCATGCCGACGATGCCGCCGCAGCAGACATGGATGCCGGCGTCGCGCACGTGCGCGAGCGTGTCGAGGCGGTCCTGGTAGGTGCGGGTGGTGATGATGGCGCCGTAATATTCCGGCGAGGTGTCGAGGTTGTGATTGTAGTAGTCGAGGCCGGCCGACTTGAGCCGCCGCGCCTGATCGCCGGTGAGCATGCCGAGCGTCGCGCAGCTCTCGAGCCCGAGCGCTTTGACGCCCGCGACCATCTCGCAGACCTTGTCGAGATCGCGATCTTTCGGCTCGCGCCAAGCCGCGCCCATGCAGAAGCGGCTGGCGCCCGCCTGCCGGGCGGCACGCGCCTCGGCGACCACCGCGTCGACGGACATCAGTTTTTCCGCCTTCACGCCGGTGTCGTAGTGGGTGCTCTGCGGGCAATAGGCGCAGTCTTCCGGGCAGCCGCCGGTCTTGATCGACAGCAAGGTGGAAATCTGCACTTCGGTCGGATCGAAATGCAGACGGTGGATCGCCTGCGCGCGAAACATCAATTCAGGGAATGGAAGCGCAAACAGCGCCCTCACCTCGTGGCGCGACCAGTCGTGGCGGATGCAGCGGTTCGCGTCGTCCGATGCGGGAGCCATTGTCTCGGCGGCGACAGACATTGCAGCACCTCGGCATCGGTCTGACGACTTTTGTCCGGCGTAGCGCCGCATTCGCCCCCCGTCAAGTTGGAGGGCAACGCCGCGCACGCGTACGACGATGTCGAGGCGAACGGGATAGCCGCGGCACGCAGACGGTCATGGGCGCCGAGGCGCGGAAGCGACCGCCTCCTTGCCCGCAATTCTCCCGAACACAAACGCGCGCAGCACCGAAACCGCATTCGGCGCGGTCGCGTAGAAGTGCCCCGTGATCTCGCCGGCCGCATAGAGGCCGGGAATGGGCGCACGCGCGCGGAGAACGCGCGCGCGGTTGTCGGTCGCCAGTCCGCCGAAGGTGTACGCGACAGCGCCGATGAGCGGCCAGGCGAGAAAGGGCGGCGCGCTGATGGCGCGCGCCCAGTTCGATTTCGGCGGCGCGAGCGTGCCGTCGGCCGACAGCCCGTCGCAGCGCGTGGCGTCGAAACGCGCCGGATCGCCGGTGCAGGCGGCGTTGTACGCGGCGACGCTGGTCGCGAGATCGTCCGCGTTCACGCCCAGGAGGCCGGCCAGTCCCGCGAGCGAATCCGACTGGAACGGCGGCACCTCGGAGCGCGTCGCGCGCTGCCAATCGGCGATTGCGAGCACTCTGCTGTCGAGGATCGCGTATGCCTCCCGGCCATCGACCGCGAAATGAATATGGCGCGAGAACCATTCCCAGGTCTCGTGCACCAGGCCGGCGCCCTCGTCGAAGAAACGGCGGCCGTTGCGGTCCACCACGATCCCATACGGATAGAGCAGGACGACCGGCGCGGAGCCCTTGCTGCGCGGGTCCACCGGCTCGATGTGCATGCCGTCCCACTCGCCGGCGACGTCGGCGCCGAGCGCCCGCGCCATGGCGATACCGTCACCGGTGTTGAAACGCGCGCGCGGCGCAAGCAGCGGGATGCTGTCCCCGCCCGGGCCAAAATGCTTCCGCATCATGTCGCGGTTGCCCTGGAAACCGCCGCAGGCAAGCACCACCGCATCGGCGGCAAGAACCTCGCCGCTGCTCACGCGCACGCCGCGAATGCCATTCTCTTCTCCGACCAGCGCCTGTGCCGTGCATGCGTGGCGGAACCGAACGCCGGCCTGGTGCGCGGCGCGGGTGAGCTCACGGAAGATCGCCGCGCCGCCGCCGACCGGCTGGATGCGCGGAGGGCCTTTGGCGAGATAATAGGTCGGCTGATGAAACTCGACGCCGTGCGACGCGATCCATTGCACCGTCGCGGGCGCCTCATGGGCGAGGCGGGCGAAGTAGCTTTCGTCGCCTTGGAATTTCGTCGCTTCCAGCATGTCGTGCACGAAGCTCGGCTCGACGCGATCGGGCGCGGCCATGCGCATGTAGGCCGGCGTCCAGCGGGTATTGCCGCCGGCCTCGTCCGCGGTAGCCTTGTCGATAAGGGTGACGGCGACGCTCGAATTCGTTGCGCGTGCCTGTTCGGCCGCGGACAGCGCTGCCGCAAGCCCTGCCGCGCCCTGACCGACAACAATGATCTCGAATGGCTTGGCGCTCACCTTGCCTCGCCTTCTGCGCGACGCCTATTGTCCCGGCGGTCCCGATCTCGTAGCACGTGATCCGAGCGAGATGGGAGCGATCTGCCATGCCCGACGCTTCGCCCGGCACCCTACCCGACCGCCTGTCCACCGATCCGCGCAGCCCCCATTACAACGCCGACGTGCTCAAGCACGACATCGGCATCCGCTTCAACGGCGCCGAGAAAACCAATGTCGAGGAGTA
>JBEVIH010000213.1:0-35760 GCA_040510815.1 Xanthobacteraceae bacterium
GTCTGGTTGAACGCACCTTCGTTCATCAGCGTCTTCCATTCCGGCGTTTCGCGCACCTTCTTGAGCAACTCGACATAATAGTCAACTTGATCCTTAGTCGCCCCCGGCACCGTGAAGATGCCGCGCAGCATCAGGTACTCGACGTCGAGGCCTTGCGACTTGCAGGTCGACAGATCGCCCCACGATTTTCCCTCCGCAATCTTGTCCGTGTAGGGCAATTGCTTACCGTCGAACACGCAGAGCGGCCGAACCGAATTCGCCCGCCACTGCGCCACGGCCTCGATCGGATTGTTGACGGTCGAATCGACGTGCTTGCCGACCAGTTGCACGGCGACCTCGCCGCCACCGCGGAACGGGATATAGGTGAACTTGCTGCCGGTCGCCTTCTCGACCGCGACCGTGATGATCTGATCTTCCTGCTTGGAGCCGGTGCCGCCCATCTTGAACTTGCCGGGCTCTTTCTTCACCGCCTCGACATAGTCCTTCACGGACTTGTAGGGCGTCTCACCGTTCACCCAGAGGATGAATTCGTCGAGCGCCATCATCGCGACCGGCGTGAGGTCCTTCCAGTTGAACGGAATGCCGGTGGCGAGCGGCGTGGTGAACAGGTTCGACAGCGTGATGACGACCTTGTGCGGATTGCCGCGCGAGGCCTTGACGTCGAGGAAGCCTTCGCCGCCGGCCCCGCCCGACTTGTTGATCACCACCATCGACTGTTTCATCAGACCGTGCTTGGCGACTATGCCCTGGATGGTGCGGGCCATCTGGTCGGCGCCACCGCCGGTGCCGGCCGGAACGATGAATTCCACCGGCCGGGTGGGCTCCCACGCGGCGGCCGCCGGAGTGGGCACGACGATTGCCGCTGCCCACAGCGCAGTGATCGCTGCCTGGCTCAAACCAAGGTATTTCGGTCGCATCTGCTTGTCCTCCTGAGCGTCGTCCCCTTCGTCGGACCGTTGACCGGCCCCCGTTTCGTTCAATGAATCAAACAAATACGCGCACCGACAAGGACCTGCGATCAAAACTAACGGTTGTGGTAAATATATGCGAATAATTGAATTCAAACAGCCCATTTTGGAGCTTATGGCGAAATTTCCTCGGCGCCGCGCCACGACGATGTGACGCACGCGCCGTTTTGACGGTGATATGCGTCAATTCGCCCACGCTGGCAGCGTTCCCGGAAGGCGGGGGGCCAGCGCGCATGTCAGCCCTGAAACCAACCCCGACCGATAGCAATTTCATCCATCATGCTCATTCCCGAACTGGCGATCGTAGCGGCGCTCATCGTCCTCAACGGCCTGCTGGCGATGTCGGAGCTCGCCATCGTGTCGTCCCGCCCGGCGCGGCTGCGCGCGATGATCGAAAGAAATGTCATCGGCTCGCGCCGCGCGCTCGCGCTCGCGTCCGACCCGGGCAAATTCCTGTCCACTGTCCAGATCGGCATCACCCTGGTCGGCGTGCTGTCGGGGGCGTTCTCGGGGGCGACCCTGGGGCTGCGCCTTGCCGGCTGGCTTGTAGGCCTGGGACTGTCCGAGCGTCTGGCGGAGCCGATCGCCGTCGCGGTCGTGGTCGCGCTGATCACCTATGCGTCGCTGATCATCGGCGAGCTCGTGCCCAAGCAGATCGCGCTGCGCGATCCGGAAGCGATCGCGGTCCGGGTCGCCCCCGCCATGACGGTGCTCGCGAAGGTCGCCTCGCCGCTGGTTTGGTTTCTCGATATCTCCGGCAAGGCTGCGCTGTGGCTGCTCGGGCAGCGCGGAGAGGCCAAGGAGCGGGTCACCGAGGAGGAGATCAAGACGCTGATCGCCGAAGCGGAGAGTGCGGGCGTGCTGGAGCCCGGCGAGAAGGAGATGATCGCCGGCGTGATGCGGCTGGGCGACCGGCCGGTGCGCGCGGTGATGACGCCGCGCTGGGACGTGGACATGCTCGATGTCGCCAATCCTCCGGACGCGATCCGCGCCGCAATTGCGAAAAGCCCGCATTCCCGCCTGCCGGTCTACGACGGCAATCCCGACGAGCCGCTCGGAGTGGTGCAAGCCAAGGAGCTGCTCGATGCCTGCATGGCCGGCGAAGACCTCGACATCCGGACATTCGTCCGCCATGCGCCGATCATCCCCGACTCGGTCGATGCCCGCGACGTCGTGGCGATCCTCAAGGCTTCGCCCGTCCATATCGGCCTCGTCCACGACGAGTACGGGCACTTCGAGGGCGTGGTGACCACCGCCGACATTCTGGAGTCGATCGTCGGCGTGTTCCACTCGGAAACGGGGCCAACCGAGCCGGCCGTGGTACGCCGGGACGACGGCTCCCTGCTGATCTCGGGATGGATGCCGGTTGATGAATTCAGTGAGCTCACGCGCATCCGCCTGCCGGCCGAGCGCTCCTATCACACGGTCGCGGGCTTTATTCTCGACCGGTTCGGCACGCTGCCCTCGGTCGGCGACAGCTTCGATGCCCATGGCTGGCGCTTCGAGGTGGTCGATCTCGATGGCCGCCGCGTCGACAAGATCTTGGCGACCAGGCAGCCGGCGCGGCGCCGGGCGGCGACGTAGGTTGGGTCGAGCAGCATAAGGGCGTTTACGCCCGTCTTCGCGGGCTATGCGAGACCCAACGCTTCGGTTGGCGATGGCGTCTCGATCTATTCGCTATTCTCTATGAGAGATGTTGGGTCTCGTGAAGAACTCGACCCAACCTACGGCTACTATCGCGCTAGATTCGGCAGCGTCACGCGATAGACCAGGATCATGGTATCGAGCTCGACGCCGCTCGGGTCCTTGTAGGCGGCGCCCACCTGGAAGCCGTTCTGGGTGATGAAATCGTTGTCGTTGACGACGAACAGGAAGAAATCGCGCGGATGCGCCGGATCGAGCGCGGGCACCAGCGCGATGCCCTCCCATTTCTCCGAGAGATTGTTGCGGTCGTTCGGCTCGCCGTTGCGTAGCCCGAACTTGCCCAGTTGCGCGTTGTCGTTGAGGTCGATGAAAGGCTTGAGCGTCGCCGGCACGATCCCCTCGGCGAGCTTGCCGCCGGGCGCGACCGGCACGGTGCCGTCATAGTTGGAGCCGGCGATGTTGGTCGCCTGCGAGGCATCGACCAACTCGATCTTGCGATAGCGCGAGGTCGCCCCCTTCATGCCGTAGCCGTTGTTGGAGTCGCGACAGAGCAGCAGGAAGCGGGTCTCGTCGAGGGCGAGCAGCTCGCTCTGCGCGGCAACCTGCTTCTTGCCTTCCGCGCCGTCGAATACCGGCAGCCGCACGACGTGCTCGCGGATGAGCTTCGGCCGGTCGAGATCCGCGATGTCGTAGTAGAGCAGCCGGGCATATTGCCGGGTCTCGAAGGAGGTACCGCCATCCTGGCGCGTCGCACTCTGCAATGCAGCGACCAGGAACCTGCCGTCCGGCGTCAACGCCAAGCCCTCGAACCCCTGGTTGTTCTGCCGCCCGGTTTCGGGATTGGCCGGTTCGGGGGCCGCGGCGCCCGGACCAGGATTGTTGGAGGAGAAGTGATCCTTGCCTTTGCGCCTGGGGATGAAGGCCTCGGGGGGCCTGATCGCCGCGAGCATGCGGCCGGCAGCCGAGAAGCGGTAGATGTAGGGCCCGTATTCGTCGCCGATGAAGAAGCTTCCGTCCGGCAGCAGCACGAGCGATTCGGCGTCGAAGCTGACGCGGCCGCTCGCGGCCTGCGGCAGATCGGGGAAGCCGTTCGCCGCGCGCCGGACGCCGCCCTCCGACGGATCGAGCCCGGTCAGCGGCTCGCCCGCCGCGTCGGTAAGCAGGATGGTGTCGGTGAGCGTCGCGACCACGCTGCGCTGGCGCTCCTCGATCGCCGGCGCCGAAGCTTCACGGGGCTTGAACGCGATCGAGAGCTTGTTGAGCCGGGCGCGATAATCGAACGTGCCGGAGATATTCCAGCCGCGGTCGGGCAGCACGTAGAACGTACCCTCGTAGCCGTCGGCGGTTCGCCTCCACGATCTGGCGTCGACCGCCAGGCTGGACCCGGAGCCGAAGGTCTCGCCGAATTTGTCGCGCAGGTCGGCCGCCATCCGGCCGGCGCCGACCAGTCCCTTGTTGACGAAGGTGAGGTTGCCGATGGTGACGCTGTCGTCGGCGAGCGCGGCGCGCGCCGGCACGAGCGCGCCCGCGAGCAGGACCGCGACGCCGACGTTGCGCAAGCTGCGAAAGAACCGGTGAGCGAACATGTGTTGTCCTGGAAGGCGATGAATTGTCACCGTATTTTCACCCTGTGACAATCCCGTGAAGGCAACCGCTGCGGGCACCGCGCGTGGACAAGGGCTGGTCGGACCGCTAGCTTTCACTTGTGCCTCTCGCGCACGCGCCCAGACATTCGACCTGTTATGTCCGCACCCACCTCACCCGCATCGACGCGCGAGAGCATCTACGGCCGTCGCGCCCGCATCGGCTATACCTCGCCGCCGCTCACCACCGAAATCTTTCCCTACGAATTCTACAAGATCGTTCCAGCCGGCGTGACGCTCGTCGTCACCACGCTCGCGATCGTGGTGCGCAGCAGGGACGAGGTCGAGCGCTCCTACGACATCAGCATGAGGGCGGCGCGCGAGATGGCGGCGGCCGGCGTCGACATCGTCGTGCTCGGCGGCGTTCCGATCAACCTGTCGAAGGGCCATGCCAATGCGGAGCAGATGATCGTCGATCTCGAGGCCGAGCTCAACGTGAAGATCTCGACCAGCGCGTCGGCGCAGGCCAAGGCCGCCAGGGCGCTCGGCTGCCGCAAGGTGGTGGTGGCGCAGCCCTACGAGCTCTCCGAGACCGACCGGATCGCGAGCTATGGCGCGCATTTCGGCTGCGAGGTGCTGGGCGCGACCGGCTGGGGCGCGGCCTTCAACCAGATCGGACGCATTCCGCGCCACGCCGCGCTCGACATGGGCCGCAGGCTGATGCGCGAGCATCCCGACGCCGATTCGATCCTGCTGCCGTCGCCGCATTGGCCGACGGCGGAATCGATCGACGCGCTCGAGCGCGAGCTCGGCGTCAACGTGATGGCGGCGCATCAGGCGATCGTCTGGGACGCGCTGCGGCGCTGCGGCGTCAACGACCGCATCGAGGGATTTGGGCGATTGTTCCGGGAGTTTTGATCGATGCAAACGAGCATCCAATCGCGCGCAGCAAGGACCTTTGCGGCTGTCGTGGCGCTTCTTGTTTTCGGCTTCCGCCCGGCACCCGCACAAGAGCCGATCGAGCTCAAGGCCGGCATCTCCGATCCGGTCAACACGGTGCTGGCCTGGTACATGGCGCGCGACGCCGGCTTCTACGCCGCGCAAGGGCTCAAGGTCGAGATCGTCAACATGCACGGCGGCAGCCGGGGCGCCGCCGAATTGCAGGCCGGCCGGCTCGACATCATGCATGTCGGACTGTCGTCGGTGATCCGCGTCAATCGCGCAGGCGGCGACATCCGGCTGATCGGGTCGCTGGCCAACGTTATCCGCTTCACCTTCTTTTCGGCCGCCGGCGTCAAGAGCGCGGCCGATCTCAAGGGCGGCGTCATCGGCGTGAGCACGTTCGGCTCGGAGAGCGATTCCACCGTCACGCTGGCGCTGGCGCGGCTGGGCCTGACCAGGAACGACGTGACCTTGAAGGAATACGGCGGCGGCTCACGCAGGCTCGCCGCCGTGAAGGCAGGTGAGATCCAGGCCACGCCGATCAACGAGCCGACCGCCAGCATGGCACGCGAGCAAGGCGTCAAAGTACTCATCGATCTGGTGCCCGAGCAGATTCCGTGGGTGTTCAGCGGCATCGTGGTGCGGCGCGGCGACGTGGCCGGCCGCCGCGACCTGCTGGCGCGGTTTCTCAAGGCGACGATCGAGGGCAACTATCTGGCGCTCGCCGACGAGCGGCAGGCGAAAGACGTGCTGGCGAAGGAGCTCAAGATCAGCGATCCGAAGATCCTCGACATCACCTACAACGACTTCAAGGCGCTCACCCCGCCGAACACGGAGCCCTCGCGGCAAGGCGCCGAGAACATCCTGGCCCAGTTCCCGGGCGGCAGCCAGAAGGTCGAAGATTACGTGGACACGAGCCTGCTCGACGCGTTGCGCACCGAGGGCTACTTCACGGCGATGCAACAGAAGTACCGGCGCTAGGAGCCAGCGCGTTGACGAAGATCGGCACACGAGCCGTCACGGCGCTGTTGTTGGCGGCGGCCGCCTGGCCTACCAGTGGCTCGGCACAGACGGTCGAGGACTTCTATAAAGGCAAATCGATCACGCTGCTGGTCGGCGCCGGCGCCGGCGGCGGTTACGACACCTATGCCCGCGTCTTCGCCCGGCACATGCCCAAGCATCTGCCGGGGCATCCTGCGATCATCGCCAAGAACATGCCGGCGGCCTCCGGGCTTGCCGCGGCGAGCGCCCTCTACACCACGGCCGACAAGGACGGCGCGACCATCGCAGCGTTCCCCAACAATGTCCCGATGGACCCGCTGTTCGGCAATCCCGGCGCCCGCTACGACGCGCAAAAGCTCAACTGGCTTGGCAGCATCGGCAAGCTGCAGAACGTCTGTGCGACCTGGCACACGAGCCCGATCAAGACTGTCGCGGCGGCGCGCGAGCGCGAAGTGATCGTGGCCGCCGCCGGCGCCACCTCCAATTCGGCGATCATGCCGAAGCTGCTCAATGCGCTGCTCGCCACCAAATTCAAGACGGTGATGGGCTACGACGGCGGCGGCGGGCTCACCATGGCGCTCGAGCGCGGCGAGGCGGAAGGCATTTGCGGGCTCTCCTGGTCGACCATGAAGGCGTCGCGTCCGCACTGGATCCGCGACAAGCTGCTCAACGTGATCGTGCAGATGGGATTGCAGAAGCTTGCCGACCTGCCCGACGTGCCGAGCGCGCTCGAGCTGGTGACCGATCCCGAGAGCCGGCAGGTGCTCGAGCTGATCCTGATCCGGCAGGAGCCGGGCCGCCCCTTCGCGGCACCGCCCGGCGTGCCGGCCGACCGTCTCGCGGCGCTGCGCCGCGCCTTCGATGCCACGCTCAAGGACGGCGAATTTCTCGCCGACGCCGAGAAGGTCCAACTGGAGATCGAGCCGCTGACCGCGGGCGAGATCGAGACGCTGCTGGCCAGCGCCTACGGCGCGCCGAAAACGATCGTGCAGAAGGCGGCCGCGCTGGTCGAGCCCTCGGGACGAGCACAGTGAGCCGGGGAGGCCAACGATGACGCCGCTCAGATTGCTCGGGTTGGGGACGGTGCTTCTCGCCGTCCTTTCCGCCGGCACCGTCTCGCACGCGCAGGACTGGCCCAACCCCGTGAAGGTGGTGGTGCCATTCGCGGCGGCCGGCACCACCGACCGGCTGGGGCGCATCGCCGCCGAGGAGCTGTCGAAGACCTTCAAGCAGCAGTTCTACGTCGAGAACCGGGTCGGGGGCGGTGGCGTCGTCGGCGCCGTCCAGGTCGCGCGCACGGACCCTGACGGCTACACGCTGATGATCGGCGGCTACGGCCCTCACATATTCGCACCCGCTACGACGGCCAATCTCGGCTACGACGCGCTGTCCGACTTCACGCATATCGCGATGATCGGCAGCGAAAGCTTCATCATCGTCGCGCATCCGGCGCTGGGCGTGAAATCGTTCGCCGATCTGGTGCAGCTCGCCAAGAGTCGCAGCGGACCCCTCAACATGGCCTCGCCCGGCCAGTCGACGCTCGGCGCGCTGGTGGTCGAGCAGCTGATCCGCAAGCCCGGACTGTTGCCGAACCTCAATCACGTTCCCTATCGCGGCGGCGGGCCGGTCATGGCGGACCTGCTCGGCAACCACGTCTCGCTCGGATGCATCGTGCTGTCGGCGGCGATCGAGCACATCCATGCCGGCACACTGGTGCCGCTGGCGCTGATCGCGACCGAGCGCGCCCAGGCGCTGAAGGAGCTGCCGACCATCGTCGAGCTCGGCCATCCCGACATCGGCGGCGCCATCTGGTCGTGGCTGGCGGGACCGAAGAATCTTCCGGCGTCGATGGTCGCGCGGCTCAACCAGGAGCTCCGCCGGTCCCTGCAGGCGCCGGAGCTCAAGCAGCGGTTCGAGCGCGACCTGTTCCTGTCGATGGACGCCGACGTGCCAATGCTCAACCAATTTATTGCCGGGGAGTTGAAGCGCTGGACCGCGTTCTTCCAGGACTCCGGGCTCAAGCCGCAGTAGGCAGCCGCCGGCTCTCAGCTCGCGGCATCCGTCTTGTCGGCCAGCGCGCGCATGCGCTCGCTGTAGATCGGCGCCGTGAGGCCGAACAGCTCCCAGCGGATGAGGTAAGCGAGCAGAAACGGGTGCGCGCCCTGCTGATAGAGCCAGGCGACGTCGCCGGCGAGCAGCGCCTTGCGTTCGTCGTCGGTGAGCGGCAAGGGCGCCATCGCCGCCGCGGGATCTCGCTTGAGCGCCTCGCGGAAGGCGATGTCATGCAGCGCATCACGGCAGAGCTTGTTGACCGCGTAGGTACTCATGATTCAACTCAATCGAGCCGCCAAGCCGCATAGGCGTGGCCTTGTGAGATTTGCGGCGCGATGAAGGTCGGCTTGTGTCCGCCGACCACGCCCAGCATCGCAATCCAGTTGAGCAGCTCGCCGGCGATATTGCCGGCGCGGGCGAGCCGCGCGGTGGTGGCCTCGGCGACCAGCTCGTCGACGCGGGCGCGCTCGAGATGCTCCTGCACGCGCGTGCCCCATCCGGGATCGGGCGTGCCGGCGCGCTCGCCGGGCGGGATCTTGGGCCCGCCGATCTCGAGCGAGAAGCTGCCGCTGCCGATCACCGCGACGCGCTTGTTCTCGGGCCAGCTCTCGATCGCCGCCGCCACGCTCCTGCCGAGCGCGTAGCAGCGCTGCGAGCTCGGCAACGGCGGCGCCAGTCCGTTGACGAAGATCGGCACGATCGCGACGTTCATCTCGGGCGTGAGGAAATGCAGCGGCACCATGGTGGCGTGATCGACGTCGAAATCCTGCACCAGTGAGATATCGAAGCCATCGCCGATTGCGGCGGCGCGCAGGTGGGTCGCCAGCGACGCCTGCACCGCGACCCGGTAGCTCGGCATCGGCGTCTGGTCGTTGGGGCCCGAGGTCTCGTCCGCGATCCCGATCGCGAAGGTCGGGAAATTGTCGAGGAAGAACGTATTGAAATGGTCGTCAGTGTAGATCACCAGCACATCGGGCGCGGCGGCGCGAAGGTGCTTGGCGATCTCGGCATAGAGCTTCGCGGTCTCGCAATCCGGCCCCTCCCTTGCGACCAGCGCGGGAAAGGCCGGCGTGTGCGGCACGCCGAAGGCGGCGACGATCTCAGCCATGCGACCCCTCTTTTTTCCACGCAGCGAAGATTTGCTGAGCAATCGTAGCCCGGATTGAGCGGAGCGCAATCCGGGCTACGGGCTAGGCGCGGGCCGAAGACTTGCTAGAGTGCGCCCATGCGCGTCGATCGCCGTCTTGCTCTCAAGCTTCTCGCCGCTCCGGCCGTATCGGCGCTGCCTTTGCCCGCCCGGGCCGAGCAGTATCCGGCAAAGCCGATCCGCATCATCGTGCCCTACCCGGCCGGCGGGCCCTATGACGGCGTCGCACGGATCGTTGCGCAATGGATCGGCGCACGGCTCGGCTGGTCGATCGTCATGGACAACCGGACCGGCGCGGTCGGCACCATCGGCATCATGGCCGCCAGGCAGGCGGCGGCCGACGGCACCACCCTGGTGGTGGTCACGAGCAGCACGCACGGCTCAACGCCGGCGCTCAAGCGCAGCCTGCCCTACGACCCGGTCAAGGACTTCGTGCCGATCGCCTTGATGGCGGACGCCGCCCTGGTCTTGCTGGTGCGCGAGGACCTGCCGGTGCACAGCGTCGCCGAGCTGGTGCAGATGCTGCGGGACAAGCCCGGCCAGCTCAACTACTCGACCGGCGGTTACGGATCGCAGCATCACCTCGCGACCGTCACCCTGTTCCAGCGCGCCGGCCTGCCGCAGAGCGCCGCCGTGCACGTGCCGTTCGCCGGGCTGGCGCCGGCGCTGATGTCGCTCTTGGCCGGCAACGTGCAATTCATGACCTCGAGCACCGGCGCCGCGACCCAGCACATCGCCAACGGCAAGCTGCGGCCGCTGGCGACCACCAGCCTGCGGCGGTCGGCGAGACTGCCCAATGTGCCCACGATGGCGGAGGCCGGTTATCCCGACTTTCAGATCTCCGCCTGGTGCGGCCTGGCGGCGCCGGCGGGCACACCCGACGCCATCGTGCCGCGCTGGAACGAGCTCACGAACGAGGCCTTGCGCGACCCCAAGGCACGCGAGCAGGTGTCCGCGCTCGACTACGACGTCCGCGGCGGCACCGCCCGCGAGTTCGCCGAGTTCATCAGCTCGGAGATGCGCCGCTACAAGAAGCTCGCCGAGGACATGGGCTTGTCCGAGGATTGAGCCGGCTGCGCCGCGGAGGAGAATTTGCCGGATCGTCTTCCATCAGCGGCGCGGGCGGCGCGTGCGGGCCTGATCGGCGCCTGGATCGCGGCGAGCGGAACGCCGGCGCATGGCCAGATTTCGCCGCCGGCAGCGCCGTCCTCCTGGATCATCCCCGATCTTGTCGGCGCGGCGCGCGCCGAAGGCTCGCTGACCGTCTACTCGTCGATCAACGAGCAGGAGGGCCTGCCGCTCTGGAAGCTGTTCGAGGACGCGACCGGCATCAAGGTGGACTACGTGCGCTCGTCCGATTCCAATATCCTGGCGCGCATCGCGATCGAGACGCGGGCCCGCCAGCGTACTTGGGATCTCGCGGTCACCACCACGGTGAACCGGCTGCCGAACGAGGTGCTGCTGCAATTCGATCCGCCGGAGGCGCGCGCCCTGATCCCGCAGGCGCGCGATCCGAACCGGCGCTGGTACGGCGTCTACGCCAACTACAACACGCCGGCCTACAACACCAACCTGGTGAAGGCGTCGGAGCTGCCGAGGAGCTACGAGGAATTCCTCGATCGCAAGCAGTGGGCCGGCAAGATCGCCATCGACGACACCGACGACGAATGGCTGAGCGCGATGATCGTCCATTACGGCGAGGAACGCGGCAAGAAGCTGCTCAAGGACATAGTGGCGGCGCTCAAGCCGGTCATGGTCGACGGCCACCTCGCGCTGGCGCGCTCGGTCGGAGCCGGGGAATATTGGCTGGCGCTCAACAACTACGCGTCGCTGACCGTCAACGTGCAGCTCGCGGGCGCGCCGATCGCGTTCTGGGCGCTCGATCCGGTGGCGCTGTTCTTCGGCTCGGTCGGCATCAGCGCGCAGGCGCCGCATCCCAAGGCGGCGCTGCTGGCGGCGAACTTCATCCTCAGCCGCGAGGCCGAGCAGTTCCTCACCCGACGCGGCCGGATGCCGACCCGGCCGGACGTGCCGGTGAACCCGCCCCATGTCGCCGACATGTTGAAGGACCGCAAAATCATTGCCACTATCTTCGCCGGGGACGAGCAAAAGAAATGGCAGGGGCTGTTCAAGGAAATCTTTAGGCCGAGGTGAGCCTTCGGCCGTCGAACCGGGGCTTGTCATGCCCCGCGGCATCGGAGAGGTCGCGACCGCCCATCCCACAGGAGAATGCAATGAAGCTTTGCCGGTATGACGACGATCGCCTGGGCGTGGTGCGTGGTGACATGGTGCACGACGTCACCGAAGCGCAGACCCAGATCCGCGCCGCCGCGCCCTATGCGATGAAAGGCGACGCCGTGATGGCGGCGCTGCCGGCCTGGCGCGGCCGGCTCGAGGAGATGGCGGCGAAGGCGCCCGGCAAGCCGGTCGCACAGGTCAAGCTGCTGGCGCCGGTGGCGCGGCCCTCGAAGCTCGTCGCCGCGCCGACCAACTACCAGGCGCATATCGAGGAGATGGCGGCGCGCGCGACGACGCAGAACATCATGAAATCGCCGGCGATCGGCACCGCCGGCCTGTTCCTGAAGGCGAACTCCTCGCTGGTCGGCCCCTCCGAAGGGGTGGCGATCCGTTTCCCGGAACGGCGCAACGAGCACGAGGTGGAGCTCGCCATCATCTTCGGCAAGCAGGGCAGCGACATTTCGCGCGACAAGGCGCTCGACTACGTCATCGGATATTCGATCGGCCTCGACATGACGGCGCGCGGCCCAGAGGACCGCAGCTTCCGCAAATCGATCGACAGCTACTCGGTGCTGGGACCTTGGATGGTCACCGCCGACGAGATTCCCGATCCCGACAACGTCCCGCTCAAGATCTCGGTCAACGGCGAGCTCAAGCAGGACAGCAACACCAAGCAGCTGATCTACGACTGCCGCAAGCTGATCGAATGGGGCTCGACCTTCTACACCTTCTATCCGGGCGACGTGCTCTATACCGGCACGCCCGAAGGCGTGAGCCCGGTGAAGCCCGGCGACGTGATGCGCGCGGAAATCGCTCCGATCGGCGCCATGGATATTCCGGTGCGCGCGCACAAGGCGGGCGGATAGCCGACGACGCTGCCGAGCCAGATCCCGGTCCGCCGAAAGGCGCTGTCCCAATTCCCGTGTACTAGGGGGTGGGACAGCGGGACAGCACCACTAAGTCTTTACTTAAGCTGTCCCACGCAGGCTCCCTAGACTGTCCCGCTTGGATGGATCTGCTCCGGTATCCACGTACGGCCGAATGCGGCAACGGCGACGTGGACGAGTCACGTTCGGAAATTCCGTGAACATTAAGAACAGACGTCACTGCGCCTTGGCGCCGGTGTCCCGGATCACCTTGCCCCACAGCGCGGTCTCGGCGGCGAAGAACTGCGCCGCCTCCGCCGGCGTGCCGCCCACCGGCTCGAGCATCATGTCGCGCAGCCGCGCGCCGACCTCCGGCCGCCGGATGATCTCGACCAGATCCTTGTTGATCTTGTCGGCGATCGCCGCCGGCGTGCCAGGCGGCGCCGCGGCGGCGAACCAGGTGATCGAGCGGAAATTCGGCAATCCGGTTTCGGCGACCGTGGGCAGCTGCGGAAACACCGCGGACCGCTCGCTGTTGGCGATGGCCACGATACGGGCGGTGCCGGCCCGGTGCAGCGGCGACGAGGTCACGATGGTGTCGAACATCATGTCGACGTGGCCGGCGACGATGTCGTTGAGCGCCGGCGCCGCGCCTCGGTAGGGCACGTGCACCATGGCGATATTCGCGCTCGCCTCGAACAGCTTGGCGGTGAGGAAGGCGGTGGAGCCGACGCCCTGCGACGCGTAGGTGAGCTTGCCGGGATTGGCCTTGGCGAGGGCGATGAGCTCGGGCACCGAGGCGGCGCCGAGACTGTTGCGCACCAGCAGCACGTTCGGGACCCGCGCCATCAGCGTGATCGGAACGAACTTGGCCGGGTCGAAGGCGACGTCGCTGTAGATCAGCGGATTGATGGTGAGCGGTCCCGGCGGGCTGAACAGCAGCGTGTAGCCGTCCGGCGCCGCGCGCGCGAAACGGTCGGTGCCGATATTGCCGCCGCCGCCGGTGATGTTCTCGATGACGACCGGCTGGCCCCATTTCTGCGCCATCTGGTCGGTCATCACCCGCGACAAGACGTCGAGCGTGGAGCCTGGCGGGAACGGCAGGATCACCTTGACCAGCCGCGACGGGTAGGTCTCGTCGGCGGCGGCGGGCACGCCGCCGAGGACAGCAACGCACGCCAGCAGCGCGATCGGAAAGAGCTTGCGAAGACCCGACAATTTTTTGCTCCCTTGTGCCGGCCATTATAGGAGCGGTTCGCGCCGGCCGCGACGCGGGACGTGCGGCACGATGACCGGCTATTGCCCCGACGGCAGGGCACGTCCTATCTTGCGCGCGGGGCATATCCGCGAATCGGAGCTTGCGGCAGAGCAGCGCGCGCGTCATTGCGCGTTGCGGCGGAATCGGTCGAGGAAAGGGCCAGAGCCATGCATCGACGCAGCTTCCTGACGCTGACGGCGGCGGCCGCCGCCAGCGCGGCGCTGCCGCTGCCGGCGCGCGCGAAGGTGCCGAAGCCCTACAGCTGGGACGCCACCCCGCCGATGGACAACGCGGCGAGCTTCCTGCGGTGGATGCAGGACAACCGCGGCGAGGACCCGCGCTACCTGCAGGCGCGCTTCGACCGTTTCCAGAACATGGTCAACCACGTCGACCTGTGGGAGGCGCGCAACAAGCGGGCGTTCCTGCTCACGCCGCGCGAGGAGTTCCTCAAGGCCGCACCCTCGGTGGTCTACGACGTCAACTACCACGACATCGGGTTCGGCGTGACCATCACCGGGCCGCGCGTGGTCGGGCGCATGACCAGCTCGATCGACGTCAAGATGGGCGAGAAGGTGCTCGAGATCGGCACCGGCTCCGGCTACCAGTCGGCCTATCTCGCCAACCTCACCGACAAGGTGTGGTCGATCGAGATCATCAAGCCGCTGGCCGAGCGCACGCGCGGCCGCTACGACACGCTGATCGAGCGCGGCTACGCCGAGTACAAGGCGATCACCAGCAAGAACGCCGACGGCTATTTCGGCTGGGAGGAGGCGGCGCCGTTCGACAAGATCATCGTCACCTGCGGAATCGACCACATTCCGCCGCCGCTCCTCCAGCAGCTCAAGGCCGGCGGCATCATGGTGATCCCGGTCGGGCCGCCGGGCGCCCAGCACATCCTCAAGGTGGTCAAGGAGGCCGACCCCGGCGGCCAGGTCGCCGTCAAGCGCTCCGACATCTATGCCGGCCGGCCAGTGCCGTTCGTCGCCTTCACCAAGATGGACGGCGAGACCATCAAGGGCACGCACAACAAGCGGTGATGGCGGGCGGGTGATGGGGCGAAGATTCGCCGGCCCTCATGGGATGTTCGAGCGCGCACCCGCGCGCTATAGGTATGTCCTATCAGACCGCCCTGACCGTACAGGCCGGAGGAGGTACTGAGTCTCAAAGGGAGAAGTGGCCGTGAGCTACACCCTCGAACAATTTTCGGCTGATTGCCGCGCGGCATTGCAAAAGAATCCCGGTCCAGCAGGCCGGGAGCTGGTGCGCCAATATACGGAACGGGCCAGCTCCGATCCGGACTTCGTCGCCAAGTACCTCGGTCGGGATGCCGATGCCGAGAGGAGGATTCTTTACGAGGATCCCGATCTCCATTTCTGTATCCTCGCCCATGTCTATAAGGGGGCGAAGAACAGCGCACCACACGATCACGGCCCGAGCTGGGCGGTCTACAGCCAGGTGACCGGCGTAACCGAAATGACCGACTGGCGCCTTGTCGAGAAGCCCGGCGACAGCCGACCTGGCAAAGTCCAGAAGGTCCGAACCTACAACCTGATGCCCGGCAAGGCTCATCTCTACAATGAGGGCGATTTGCATTCACCGCGGCGTGAGTCCGAAACGCGACTGATCCGCATCGAAGGCGTCGATCTTACGAAGGTGAAGCGCGACAAATTCGAGATCGCGGCTTGATGCACTCACGCGTGGCTCGACCGCTGCTGCCAACCGGCTCATAGCGAACGACGCCGGGGGCCTCTGCGCAAAGCTCAATGCTGCACGTTGCAGGCGGCATTGGCCGACGCGCAGCGGCCGTGTTATCCGCTCTGGTCAATGTCGCTCTCAGCCCTCCCACCGTCGGGCACAACGTCGCAACAATGTCGGACTTCCTGACGGAGTAGCGGCTCCGCCATTCATCCATGCACCAGCCCGTTCCCCGCAGCACAGCCGGCGTCCCGCCGCTGATCAAACGCAACACCACGCTGTTTGCGCTGTCGCAGTCGTTCATGGGCGCCAGCACTCAGCTCGGCTATGGCTTGGGACCGCTGATGGTCGTCGCGCTCACGGGCTCCGCGAGCCTCGCCGGATTGACGGTCGTGCTGTTCGGCATCAGCCGGTTCGTGGTGGCCTATCCGGTCGGCAAGATCACCGACACGTATGGCCGCAAGCCCGGTATCCAATTGGGCCTTGGTCTGACACTGCTGGGCACGATCATCGTGGGCGTGGCGATGCTCCTGCAAGGGGTCGTTGCGTTCATTGTCGGCATGCTGATTTTTGGCATGGGTTTCAATGCCGCGCAGCAGATGCGCGTAGCGGCTGCCGACATGTTTCCGCCGCGGCTGCGGGCCATGGCGCTGGGTTTCGTCGCCACCGGCTCGCTGATCGGACTGCTCATCAGCCCGGTATTGATATGGATCTCCGAGATCATCGCCGGCCGGATTGGCCTCGAGCCGATCGCCTTGCCCTGGCTGATGGTACCGACGCTGATCCTGGTCGGCATGGTGCTGGTCACCTTCGTGCAGCCCGATCCGAAGGAGATCGGGATGCATCTCGAACGCTACTATCCCGGCTACACGCCGCCGCCGAAGCAGCCAGCCGCGCAACGCCCTGCATTCAGCGCGCGCACGCTCTGGCGCCAGAGGCCGGCGCGCCTTGCAATCATCTCGAACTGCGCCGGCCAGGCCAACATGGCGATCGTGATGGTGTTGACGTCGCTGGTGCTCGCCCATCATGGGCATTCGCTCACCGCCATCGCCGTCTCGCACATGTTTCACTCCGCCGGCATGTTTGGCTTCACGATCCCGCTCGGCTGGCTGGCCGACCGGTTCGGCCGCGAGCGCGTGATGTATCCGGGTGTTGCGACCACCGTGATCGGAGCGATCTTCGTCACCTTCGGCGCAGAATTCTGGTCGGTGACGCTGGGGACGTTCCTCGTCGGAATCGGATGGGCGGCGGCCAATGTCGCGTCCACCGCTCTTATCGCCGATCTATCGGAAACCGAGCACCGCGGGCGCGCCATCGGCGTCAACGACACCGGCGCGGCCATCATGACGGTGCTGGCCGCGGCGGTCACGGGTCCGCTGGTCGAGTGCGCCACGCTGCCGGCCGCGGGGGTTGCGGCTGCTCTGGTTGCCATCGTGCCGTTGCTGCTGCTGGCGATCGTGCAATTGTCCCGCCGGAAGCACACGGCGTGACATCGCTCGCCGCGGATGCGCTCTTTCCAAGCCCTCCGAGCGCTGTGTAAGCTCCTTAGCTTCCAGCGGACGTGCCGGATGTCCTGGCTGCGTCCGAGGCTTGCGACGGACATCAGGAGGCTGTGATGGCAGACGAGCTTCGAACATCACGACGTGATTTCGTTGCCGCAATGGGCGCGAGCGTGGCGGCGGGCTCGCTCGCGACCTCAACGGAAAGCGCAGCCCAGAGCACGACACCGTTGAAGATCGTCGATTTTCACAATCACTACATGGGTCCGTCGTGGACGCTGACAAATCTTGCAAACGTGCCGCCCGCGGCGCGGCCAACCTGGGAAAGGATCAACGGCAACCTGCAAAGCCAGAACTCGCTTTTGGCTTCGATCGAGACGGCCGGTATCGCGGCGCGGGTGATCAATACGCCGACCGCGTTCATCGAAGATGCCGACGGCAACGTTCCGCCGGACGCGGTGCAGCGCATCAACGACCAGATGGCCGAGCTTGTCATCAAATTTCCTGGCAAGCTTTATGGGCTTGCGACCGTCGACGCCTTCTCGGGCGACGCAGCGGCGCGCGAGCTGACGCGAGCCGTGCGCGAGCTCGGCCTGCGTGGCGTGTTTCTGGAGAGCGCCAGGCGCGACCTCATCCTGGGCGCAAAGGAGACGCGTCCGACGCTCGCCGCCGCGGCTTCGCTTGGGGTGCCGGTTTTCGTGCATCCGCTGACCGATCCCCAACTGCACAAGCGATTCTCCCAGATCGGTCGCATCGGCGTTCGGCTTGCGCGGGCCACGGTCAACAGCGCGGCGCTGATCTCGATGCTCGAGGGCGGCACGTTTGACGAAATTCCGAAGCTGCAGGTGGTGGTGACGACGCTCGCTTTCGGCGGTGTTCTGCTGGCCGGAGGCTTCGGCGACGGGCAGCGCATCCGCAGCGATGCGCCCGCCCTTGCCCGGCGACACGTCTACATCGACACCATGGGCCTGCACCCGGCGGTGATCCGGGCGGCCGTGGACCTGCTTGGCGCCGACCATGTGCTGATGGGCACCGACTGGCCGATTGTCGAGGAGAAGTCCGTGCCGGAGCGGTTGCAGAAGGCGTTCGCGCATTCGGGGCTGAGCACAGCCGAACAACAGATGATCGCAAGCGGCAACACCCTGAAGCTGCTGGGGGTCGCGTGATGTGAGGCGGCGAGACGGATGGCCCCCGGAGCGTCATAAGTAGGCACTGAGGCCTGACCTACGGGCCCATGCCCATGCCGAGACGGTCCGCGGGGACTTCATGAGGACCTGCCGCACCTGCTGGCCGCCCTACAGGTCGCCGCCTCGAAGCGCCCGGCGGCGTGAGCTCGGGCGACGGCCTCAAGCCTCGGAGGCCGCGAGCGAGTGCGCACGGCCGCCGCGAGCCGCCAGCAGCGCCGACGTATGGCGCGCGATCATCAGCTCCTCATCGGTCGGAACGACGTAGAGTCCGATGCGACTGTCGCGCGCGGCGATCGACGTATCGCCTGCCGCATTGGCTTGCGGATCGAGCACGCCGCCGAGCCAGGCCAGCTTCTCCGCGATGGAGGCACGAACGGAAGGCGAGTTTTCTCCGATGCCGGCGGTGAATATGAAAGCGTCGAGGCCGCCGAGTGCCGCAGCCAGCAGGCCGGCCTGCAGTCCGATCCGATAGACGAAGTAGTCGAGCGCAAAGCGCGCCCGCGGGTCGGGGCTCGCCGCCAGCTCGCGCACGTCGTTGCTGATGCCCGAGAGACCCTTCAATCCACACTCGCGATAGAGCAGGTCCTGAACCTGCGCGGCGCTCATCTGCTTCTCCTCGATGAGGTAAAGCACGACGCCGGGATCGATCTGGCCGGGCCGGGTCCCCATCGGCAGCCCGTCGAGCGCGGTGAAGCCCATCGTGCTCTCGATGCTGCGGCCGCCCGAGAGCGCGCACATCGACGCGCCGCTGCCCAGATGCGCGACGATCACCCGCCCGGCGGCGATCTTGGGCGACACCTGCGGCAGACGGCTCGCGATGTATTCATACGACAGGCCGTGGAACCCGTACCGGCGTACGCCTTCTTCGTAGAGTCGCTCCGGGATCGCGTAACGGTCGGCAAGCGCGCTGTGATCGCGGTGGAAGGCGGTATCGAAGCAGGCGACCTGAGGCAGATCGGGCGAACGGGCCAGAATCGAGCGGATCGGTGCAAGGTTGTTCGGCTGGTGCAGCGGCGCCAGCGAAACATAGCGTTCGAGATTGGTGAGCACTTCGCGGTCGATCAAGATCGGCCGCTCGTATTGCGGACCGCCATGCACGACCCGATGTCCCACTGCGCTCGGCTCGAGCTTCTGCGTCTCACGCAGCCAGACTCCCGCCGTCGCGAGGGCGGCCGGAACGTCGCTTACCTCTTCCGCGGCATAGGATTGGTCGATGAGCGGCGTCTTGTCGGCTGCCTCGGCGCGCAGGCGCGGCCGCGTGCCGATACCGTCCATCTGCCCCTTGATCAGCCGCTTGGGCGCCCTTTCCCGGTCTGCTCCGAACACCTGGAACTTGACGCTCGAGGAGCCGGCGTTGACGACCAGGATCGTGTCCACGGCGGTCACGCCGCCGGCAACGCGGCCGAGGTGCGGCGCGCTTGGGCGTACAGAACGGCGGCCGCGCAGGAGGCCATGCGCGAACGCACCGAATCCGCGCGGGAGGTCAGGATGATCGGGACGCGCGCGCCGAGCACGATCCCGGCGCTGTCCGCCTTGGCGAGCAGAGCCAGGTTCTTGGCCAGCATGTTGCCGGCCTCCAGGTCGGGCACGATCAGAATCTGGGCACGACCGGCGACGGCGGACTTGATGCCCTTGATCCTCGCGGCCTCGAGATCGATGGCGTTGTCGAAGGCGAGCGGGCCGTCGAGGATGCCGCCGGTGATCTGACCGCGGTCGGCCATCTTGCAGAGGGCCGCCGCCTCGATGGTCGACGGGATTTTCGTGGTGACGGTCTCGACCGCCGAAAGAATCGCCACCCGCGGGGTGCCGAGCCCGACCTGGGTGAACAGATCGATGGCGTTCTGCACGATGTCACGTTTGACGTCGAGATCGGGAAAGATGTTGATCGCGGCGTCGGTGATGAACAGCGTCTCCGGATAGGTCGGCACGTCCATGATGAAGACATGGCTGATCCGCCGCGCGGTGCGCAGGCCGGTCTTGCTCGCGGTCACCTCGCGCATGAGCTCGTCGGTGTGCAAGCTGCCCTTCATCAGCAGCTCGCCTTTGGATTCGTGGATCAGCTCGACCGCCCTTGCCGCCGCCGCCTCGCTGTCGGGCACGTCGACGATCTCGACGCGAGAGATGTCGAGACCATGCTCGCGAGCCACGGCGGAAATCTTCGCCGCCGGTCCGACCAGGATCGGAACGATGATGCCGGCTTTCGCCGCGTCGAGGGGACCGCGCAGAGAGGTCTCGTCGCATGGATAGGCGACGATGGTCGGCGCGGCCGGCACCTGCTTAGCCCGTGCGATCAGCCGGTCGTACTTCGACTGGGGTGGGTTGCCAAGCGGGCCGATCGCCGCGATCGCCCCGATCTCGCTGTCTTTCTCGTTCAGCATGATCACTTCTCCATATTTTTCGGGCGACGCTGGCGCTCCACTACGATGCTCTTGCCTGGAGCTCTTTTCGCTTTTGGCGAAAGGGGCTTGCACTCCCATCTTCATTGACACCGAACAGCCGGGCGACCTCGCTCAATCGCTTGCGGTCCTCCGCGGACATTTCACCGCGCGCGCCCAGCACCTGCCTGATGAGGTTGAACGCCTCGAGCCGCTTCTCACTGTCGGGCGGAAGCATCGACGGGATCGCGGCCAGCGCGGCTTCCTGATCGAGCAGCAGCATGTTGAACTGCTCGCGCACGAGCGTCTTGAAGGCCGGCAAGGGCAGGTCGCCATGAGCCCGGCGAATGCGGCGCACGGCTTCGAAGCCGCGCTCATCGACCGCGGCCCGCGTCATGCCGGCATAGAAGAGCGCGCGGACGACGGCCTCGCGCAGGCCGCCGACCGGAATGCGCGACTTGAGCTCGGCGATCCGCTTGCGCAGGAGCTCGTCGTGCAAGGGGCTCTTGGCCGCCTTCCGCAATGGTTGCGTCGCAGCCGTATCGATGCCGGCGGCGGCCTGCAGCGTCGGCGAGCCGTACACCGCCAGGAACATCCGCTCGGCCAGCGCCTCGCTCACATCGCGCCAGGCGTCGAGCCCGGCGACGATCTGGCGGGATACGTTCTCCTGCATCGCGACAAATGGGTTGTCGGCGGCCACGGGTCTTCGATTACTGTGAACCTGCTCCGCCAAGGCAGCGACCGGGGCCATCATCGGATTCGCATTGGAGAAGAACTCGTATTGCAGCCGCAGCGGGTGCAGCTGCTGCATCCATTCCGCCAGCGGTGAGCTGACCAGGGCGCGGACCATCGGCTGCGCAAACGTGCGATAGAGCGCGAGGTTCGTCTCCGATACGCGGGCGGCGGTTGCGAACCGGCGCTCGTCGGCCGCGTCGTTGCCGCCGAGCGCTCGGATGTCGTCCAGGGTCCTGGCCTCGCAGCGCATCACCCAATTTCCGCTTACGAGATCGGGGCTGGCCATATCCTCGGTCTTGCTCTCGAACACCGCCTCGTAGAGGCCGGGCGGCAGCGTGTCGATCAGGTCGATGTTGCTCGAGAACTCGCCGTGCTCCTTTTTCGCGACCCCCCCGGAAACGAAGATGCCGAGATGACCGACGCTCTCGTGGACGGTGTAAACGATGGTCTGGCCGTGGGAGCGGATGTCGTCGACGTTCTCGTACAGATCCAGAATCCACCCGAGCGCCTGCTGCGGCGGCGTGACGTTGTCGCCCTTCGAGCAGAACACCACGATCGGGGAACGGATGTTGCGGAGGTCGACCGTGACGCCGTCCGACGTTTGAATCCGTCCGGCGGCGAGATTGTTGCCGATAAACAGCTCGTCGACGATGAACTGGATCTCCTCGGCGTTCAAATTGACATGACCTCCCCACCAGCGCTCGAAGCCCAGATAGCGCGGGGCCTCGGTGTCGATCTTGGAATAGAGATTGTATTGCTTGCTCCACAGCGTGTTCGCGGGATTCTGATTCTCGAAGTTCTGCACCAGCCAGGCGCCGTCAAACTTGCCGTGGCCGAGATCGCCGGCGAAGGCGGTCAGCCAACTGCCGCCCAGCAGGCCGCCGCTATAGCGCATGGGATTCTTGCCGCGCACGCCGGCCCAATATGACAGCGGCGAGCCGGCGATGATGAGGGGACCGAACAGTTCGGGTCGGATGGCGGCCAGCATCATGACGGCCCAGCCGGCTTGGCAATTTCCGATCACGCAGGGTTTGTCGTCGGCCTCGGGATGCAAATCGATGACCTTTTCGAGGAACACCGCTTCGGCACGGGCGATATCCTCGATGGTCTGGCCCGGCATGGGATCCGGAAGGAACCCGACGAAATAACAGGGATGGCCGGCGTTGAATGCCACGCCGATCTCGCTGTCGGCCTTGAATCCGCCGATGCCCGGGCCATGTCCGGCGCGCGGGTCGACGATGACGAACGGCCTGCGCGTCGGATCGAGCTCGACGCCGGGCGGCGGAACGACCCGCACGAGCGCGTAGTTGACCGGCCGATCGAGCGTGCGGCCATCGATGAGGAGCTCCACCTGGTAGTGGAGCACATGCGGAGCGGTCTCAGCCAAATGCTCGCGGTACTGGTTGCCGCGCCGGCGCATGACGTCCCAGAACAGCACGCTGCGCTGCGCCGCGTCGATCATGTATTCCATCGCGGGGCCAAATGCGGCAAGCGGCGGCGCGGACGTAGCGATCGAAGATGGACGTTCTCGGCTCGACGGCATTGTCTTTATCCTCTTTGTTGTTTCCGTGCCCGGCGTGTCCGGTTGATTCTCACGTCGATCTTCTGCGTCGTGAGGAACCAGCACCCATGCCCTCACATTGTGACGTGAACTCAGATCAGCTCAGCTCCACTTCAGCGTCATGCCGATATCTCCCGGCATTCCGCCGGGAAAATTGACGATTTCCACCCGCAGCTTGTATCCGCGTTCACGGAAGTGCCTTGCCCAAAGGCCATAAATCTCCTTTGGCAAGCCAGTCAGCGTGTTTTCCCAGCCCGGCTCCTGCTGATTGATCGCGCGCCCGCGGTCTGTGCACAGCTGGTTCGGAAAGCGACAGACCTCGACCTCGGTCTTGCCGTTGGCCACCGCGCGCTCGATGATCTTGACGGCGCGCCGGATCCCCTCTTCGTCCGAGACACCCGATGGCTTGGTGAAGTGATCGAGCAATGCCTTCTTCTCGTCCTCCTCCGCCGCCAGCTTGCGCGCTTGCTTGGATGCTTCCTCCGCCTCGGCGAGCGCAAGTTTTTGCATGACCTCTTTCGCCGTGGGCAGCAACTCGTCGGGCTTTGTGGCCATGCTTCGCTCCTTCGAACACGTCCGGTTTCGGAATCGGATTGATGGACGTCCGGTCCCGTCATTGGCGGCGGATGCTTTGGTCTGCGGAAATCAGCGGGAAGGGCTTCTTCTTCCAGCCCCTTTTCGTTGTCGGGCATTTTACATTACAGATATGCGGCCCATGCTAGTTGATCCAGGTCAACAGCACCAACTCAATGATAAGTGACCATGCTCGAACGATTTGTAGGGCAGGTAGCGACCAGGGCCAGCAAGCGGGACGAAACAGGTTCCAGCGGCCAAGCGGGGTCGACGCCTTTCTCGAGTTGGGGAAGGGGCGTACAGAGGCAATGATGGGTATGCAAAAGGAGCTTCTCGAGGCCTATGAGAAGGCCAGTCGTGTCTGGCTTGCACGCGTGAAATCGGAAGTCGACCTGTGGTCGGAACTGGCCCCGAAGCTGACAGCGACCCGCTGGTCCCGGAAGCGGTCGCGGCGTACCAAGCATGCGTGGCGCAGCGGATAAAAATGGTGGCGGACGACGGGCGGCGGTTGTCCGAAGACAGTCACAAGATCGTGAACACAGTCACCCGGTCACTAAGCACGTGAAATGAAGCTGTGACCGACCTTGCGGGGCCGAGGGTCGGGACAAGTTGCAATGAGCGAACGACCATGGAGCAAGCAAGCGGAAACAACGTGATTTCGCTCGACCGATCGTCGCGCGAATGGGCGAGATTGATACATAAGCTGCGCTGGATCGGACTGGAGGAGGAGGCGCGGCGTCTCGGAACTGGCCGTACGGACCCTGCCGCCCGAAGAAAGAGGCAGCGTGTCGGTCGGCCCGTTCAGGACGGACTAGACGCAGCAACTTCGCGACGGCGTTGTGTGTTCGCCGAACGGCGAGCAGGAGACCGTCGCTGCGCCCGTGCATCGATTGAAAAGACTGGATGAACCGTGCGAACCCTCTCCCTTGAGCAATCGGTTGCCATGATTCCCGACGGTGCCAGCCTGATGATCGGCGGGTTCATGGGCGTGGGCACGCCCGGGCGGCTCGTCGACGAGATCGTGCGCCAGAACAAGCGCGATCTCACCGTGATCGCCAATGACACCGCGGCACCGGGCAAAGGAATCGGCAAGCTGGTCGATGCCAAGCTGCTGCGCAAGGCGATCGTGAGCCACATCGGTCTCAATCCCGAAACCCAGCGCCAGATGATGGCGAAAGAGTTGGAGGTTGAGCTGGTGCCGCAAGGCACGCTGATCGAACGCATCCGCGCCGGCGGGCACGGCCTGGGCGGCATCCTGACGCAAACCGGCATCGGCACGCCGGTCGAAAGCGGCAAGCAACGTATCGAGGTGGACGGCAAGAGCTATCTGCTGGAAACCGCCCTGCGCGCCGACTTCGCGCTGGTACAGGCATTCCTTGCCGACTATCTGGGCAATCTGAGCTACGCGCTGACGGCTCGCAATTTCAATCCGGTGATCGCGATGGCGGCCAGCACCGTCATCGCCAGCGCGGACAACATCGTGCCGGTCGGCGTGCTCTCGCCCGATCACGTGGTGACGCCGGCGCCGGTCGTCGACTACCTCGTCGCCAATTCATGAGCAGCAGAATGGGACCGCAGGAAATCATCGCGCGCCGGATTGCCCGGGAGCTTGCACCGGGCATGCTCGTGAATCTCGGCATCGGAATTCCAACGCTGGTCGCAAACTACCTGCCGGAGGGCATGCACGTTTTCTTCCAGTCCGAGAACGGACTGATCGGAACCGGCTCGCCCCCCGAGGAAGGTATGGCGCATCCGACGCTAACCGACGCCGGCGGCCGTCCCGTTACGGCGCTGCCCGGCGCCAGCACGTTCGACAGCGCGATGTCGTTCGGGCTCATTCGTGGCGGTCATCTCGACCTCACGGTGCTCGGCGGCCTGCAGGTCGATCAGGAAGGACACCTCGCCAACTGGATGATTCCGGGCAAGATGGTGCCGGGTATGGGCGGCGCCATGGATCTCGTGTCCGGCGCCAAGCGGGTCATCGTGGCGATGCAGCACACCGCCAAGGGCGCCTCGAAGATCGTGAGGAAATGCACGCTGCCGATCACCTCCACACGCCGGGTCGAATTGGTCGTCACGGAGCTGGCCGTGATCGAATTTCAGGACGGCCGTGCCATCCTGCGCGAGACCGCGCCTGGGAAAACGGCCGCCCAGGTGGTGGCGGCGACCGAGGCCGAGCTCGTCATCGCGGACCACGTTCCGGAAATGGCGCTATGACCTTGAAGCCGGATTGGAGAGGCGCAGGCGCCCCAAACCCGAGGGCAAGAGGACCCAATCCATGATTCCTGTGGTGAAAGCGAAGCTGCTCGAAGGCAAGCGAGGCCTCATCATCGGCATCGCCAATGAGCATTCGATCGCCTGGGGCTGTGCCAAGGCGTTTCGGGCGTTCGGGGCGGAGCTGGCGGTGACCTATCTCAACGACAAGGCCAAGAAATTCGTCGAGCCGCTCGCCCGCGCGCTGGAGGCGCCGATCGTGATGCCGCTCGACGTGCGCACGCCCGGCCAGATGGAGGCGGTGTTCGAGCGCATCGGCAAGGACTGGGGCAGGCTCGATTTTGTGGTGCACTCGATCGCCTTTTCGCCGAAGGAGGCGCTGCAAGGGCGGGTGGTCGACGTGTCCCAGGAGGGCTTTCTCACCACCATGGACGTGTCCTGCTGGTCGTTCATTCGCACGGCGCATCTGGCGGAGCCGCTGATGCGCAAGGGCGGGACGCTGTTCACGATGACCTATTACGGCAGCCAGATGGTGGTCAAAAACTACAACATCATGGGCGTCGCCAAGGCCGCGCTCGAAAGCGCGGTCCGCTACATCGCGGCCGAGCTCGGCCCCAAGGGCATCCGCGTGCACGCGATCTCGCCCGGGCCGTTGGCGACGCGGGCCGCCTCCGGGATTCCCGAGTTCGACGCGCTGCTTGACAAGGCGAAAGCGAAGGCGCCCGCCCGCAGCCTCGTCAGCATCGAGGACGTCGGCGCCGCCACCGCGTTCCTGGCGCACGACGCCGCCCGGCTCATCACCGGCGAGACGCTTTACATCGACGGCGGCTACCACATCATCGACTAGCACTGGATTGCACAACGGCGAGCGCGCAGAATTGCCCTCCGCAAAGGATAAGGGTCATGGCAGCGAAATCGACAGCATCGAAATCGACAAAAGACAGCAATACCAAGATGAAGCGGAAGGCTTACGAGAAGGAATTGCGCAAGCTCCAGGTCGAGCTTTGTCATCTGCAGGAATGGGTCAAGGACACGGGAGCGCGGATCGTCATCTTGTTCGAGGGACGCGATGCCGCCGGCAAGGGCGGCACCATCAAGGCCCTCACCGAGCGGGTGAGCCCGCGGGTGTTTCGCGTCGTGGCGCTGCCGGCGCCCACGGAACGCCAGAAGACGCAGTTGTTCATGCAGCGCTATATCGAGCAACTCCCGGCGGGCGGCGAGATCGTGATCTTCGACCGGAGCTGGTACAACCGGGCCGGCGTCGAATACGTCATGGGGTTTTGCACCGAGCAGCAACATCGGCGTTTTCTGCAGCTCTGCCCGGAGATCGAGGGATACATCGTCGAAGGCGGCATCCAACTGATCAAGGTCTGGCTGGAGGTCGGGCAGGAGGAGCAGGAAAGACGGTTCGCGGCGCGGATCGAGGATCCGCTGCGCCAATGGAAACTGAGCCCGATGGACGTCGGCTCGTTTCAACGCTGGTATGACTACTCCAGGGCACGCGACATGATGCTGAAGGCGACGGACCGCAAGAACGCGCCGTGGTATATCGTGCGCTCCGACGACAAGCGGCGGGCGCGGCTCAACTGCATCTCGCACATCCTGCGGTCGATTCCGTTCAAGAAGGTCTCGCGGGCGAAGGTCAAGCTGCCCAAACGATCGGACAAGGGCAAATACGATGACCAAGTGACCTTGAAGGGAATGAAATTCGTGGCCGAGAAGTATTGATGGGGCGAAAGTGCTGCGCGGCAAGGACGCGCGGCTCCCCGGTCGCCGCAACGTGAACCAAGGGCAGGCCCGTCGATGAAGCTACGATGTCCCTCGACCGGCTGATCAACATTCTGGTCACGATCACGCTCATCGAGATGATGGTGCTGATCGGGCTGCGGGTGACGTTCGCCGAGATCGCGGGCATCGTCCGGGACTGGCGGCTGGTCGCGCGCGCCGTGGCCGCCAACTATTTGTTCGTCCCGCTCGTGGCGATCGCGCTGCTGATCTGGTTCGACGCCAGTCCGGCGGTCGCCGCCGGTTTCCTCATTCTCGCGGTCTGTCCGGGTGCGCCTTTTGGCCCGCCGTTCGCGGGAATTGCCCGCGCTAACGTGGCCGTGGCGGTCGGCCTGATGGTGGTTCTGGCGGGTTCGTCGGCGATCATCTCGCCGGTACTGCTGCAGGTGCTGCTGCCCTGGGTGTCCGGCGGCGAAGCGCCGCGCATCGATTTGATAGGAATGGTGGGCGCCCTGCTCGTCACCCAGTTGCTGCCGCTGCTGCTCGGGCTGCTGGTGAGGCACTGGCGTCCGCAGCTTGCCGACAGTCTGTTGAGCCCGTTCGAGCTCGTCAGCAAGATCTTGAGCCTGAGCGTCGCCGGACTCATCCTGGCCACCCAGTACCCGATGCTGGCCGAAATCCGGATGCGGGGCTTTGCCGGCATGCTGATTTTGCTGGCGGCGAGCCTCGCGATCGGCTGGCTGGCCGACGGAGCCGGAAGCGACAACCGCAAGACCATGGCGCTCACCACGGCGCTGCGTAACGTGGGGGTGGGCCTGGTGATCGTCACCGGAAATTTCGCCGGCACCGCCGCGGTGTCCGCCGCCCTGGCCTATGGGATCGTGGAGGTCTTCGGCTCGCTCTTGCTGGCGCTCTGGTGGGGCCGCCGGGCATGATCGCAGACGATCGCCAGCGGCTCGGCCTCCTCCGGACCAGACGCCAAGGGTGGACACATGAAAACGGTCGAAATCACCTACCGCTATGAGGCAGGAGAGACCCATGCGCGGCCGCGGCCCGCGGATAGCGACGCCGCATTGCTCCGCCTGGACGAAGGCAATCGAGCTTTCGCTGCGCTGCTCGACGGATTGACCGACGACGGTAGCCCTGCGCGTCGGATCGTGCCGGTCGATCCGCGCGATCTAGGCCTGTTGAGCGGCGAGAGCGGGGCGGCGAGACAACGCCCGTTCGCCGCCGTTCTCGGCTGCGCGGACGCCCGGGTACCGATCGAGCTCGTCTTCAACGAGGGACCGAACGATCTCTTCGTGGTCCGCGTGGCCGGCAACGGTCTCGGCCCGGAGGTGCTCGGCAGCCTCAAATACGCCGTGGAGCGCCTGGGCGGCAGCTTAAAGCTCATCGTCGTCCTGGGACACAGCGGATGCGGGGCCGTATCGGCTGCCGTCGATGTATTCCTGAACCCGGGTGATTACTTGCCGTTCGCCACCAAACACTCGCTTCGCAACATTCTCGATCGCCTCCTCATCGTCGTTCACGCGTCCGCGAGAAACCTGCTGGCGGCCTTCGGGCCCGGCGTCGTGGATCATCCGGGATATCGGCAGGTGCTGATCGAGTCTTCGGTCGTCACCAATGCCGCGCTCGCCGCCTATTCGATACAGCAGGAGATCGCGACCGACGATCCGGGCGAGCTGCGCGCGGTTTACGGCGTCTACCTGCTCGAGACCCGCGAGGTATGGACGCCGCGCCTGGACAAGACGAAAGGGATTGGTTTGGCTGCACCTCCTCGTGATCTCGCCGGATTTGCCGAGTTCGCCAAGGCCGTCGTGCGGTCGGGGCGGATTACATCGCTGGTCGAATCCGGGCGATAGCCAGGATGCCGTTGCGGCGGATTCGCTGCGAGAAGTCTCGTGGCACCACTGTTGCTATGGCTGCACTCGGTCCGTTCCCGGCCACGTCTTCGGCAGATCCGGGGCGCGAATTTTCTTCGCGCGGAAGTGAGCGCAGAATATCATCGATGGGGTTGCGTCATTTATCGGGAAGTCGGCGGCCCCGCTGCTGAGCCTCACGGGTGACGGATTCGACCGCTGGCAGGAAGGGAAATGCATGGCTGTAAAGTCACGGCTGTGGTGGTTCCCGCCGGCCCGTTGGCTGGCGGATTACCGTGCCGCATGGTTGACGGGCGACATCGTCGCCGGGGTCACGCTGGCGGCCTACGCCATTCCGGTCTCGCTGGCTTATGCCGGCCTGGCGGGACTGCCGCCGCAGGTCGGCGTCTACGGCTATCTGCTCGGCGGGCTCGGCTATGCCCTGCTCGGCTCGTCGCGCCAACTGGCGATCGGTCCCACCTCGGCGATCTCGCTGATGGTCGCCGCCACCGTCGGCGCGATGGCCGAGGGCGACGCACTGCGCTACGCCCAGATCGCCAGTCTGGCGGCGTTCACCGTGGCGACGCTCTGCCTGCTCGCATGGCTGCTGCGGCTGAGCATGCTGGTGCGGCTGATCAGCGACAGCATCCTGGTGGGATTCAAGGCCGGCGCCGGGCTGACGATCGCCATGACCCAGTTGCCGAGCCTGCTCGGCGTCGCCGGCGGCGGACACAATTTCTTCGAGCGGGCATTGGTCTTGGCCGGCCAGCTCGGCCAGATCCACCTGCTGGTGCTGGCGCTTGGCGTGGCGGCGATCCTGCTGCTGGTGCTCGGCGAGCGCTGGTTGCCCGGCAAGCCGGTCGCGCTCGCCGTCGTCGCGCTGGCGATCGCCGCCGCATCGCTGCTCGGGCTTCCGGCGCTCGGAGTGCCGACGACCGGAGAGATTCCGGCGGGCCTGCCGTCGCTCGAAGGCCCGGCGCTGCGCCTGCGCGACGTGGAGGGGATCCTTCCGCTCGCTGCCGGATGCCTGCTGCTGGCCTATATCGAAGGCGTTTCCGCCGCCCGCGCCTTCGCCGCCAAGCACGGATACGCCCTCGATCCGCGGCAGGAATTTCTCGGGCTCGGCGCCGCCAACCTCGCGGCGGCCCTCGGCCATGGTTACCCGGTTGCGGGCGGCCTGTCGCAATCGGCGGTCAACGACAAGGCCGGCGCCCGCACTCCGCTCGCGCTCGTCTTCGCCTCGGTCACGCTCGCGCTCTGCCTGCTGTTCCTCACCGGGCTCCTTGAAAATCTCCCGAAGGCGGTGCTCGCCGCCGTGGTGCTGACCGCGGTCTACGGGCTGATGGATTTCCCCGCCATGGTGCGCATGTGGCGCATCAGCCGGATCGACTTCTTCGCCGCCGCGATCGCGCTTGCCGGCGTGCTGCTGCTCGGTATCCTGCACGGCATACTGCTCGCCGCGCTGGCCTCCGTCTTGATGCTGCTGGCGCGCGCGTCGCAGCCGCACGTCGCGTTCCTGGGCCGCGTGCCCGGAACCAACAGCTATTCCGATCTCGCCCGTCATCCCGAGAACGAGCCGCTGCCGGGCGCGGTCGCCTTCCGCCCCGAAGCCTCGTTGCTGTACGTGAACGCCGACTCCGTCCTCGAAGCCGTGATGGATCGGGTTCGCTCGCAAGGCCCGGCCGGCATCCGCCTGGTCGTCTGCGACCTGTCGGCGTCGCCGCACATCGATCTCGCGGGCTCGGGCATGCTGCACCGGCTGCATGACGAGCTCGCACAGCACGGCATTGCGCTGCAGATCGTGGGAGCGCATGGACGGTTGCGCGACCTGCTGCGGGCCGACGGCATCGGCGAGAAGGTCGGCGGGCTTGACCGGCTCACGACGCTGGATGGCCTGCTCGGCAGCGTCCGCAAATAGCCATGGTCAGCCGCGGCGAACCGCCGGCAAGACCGGGCGCTGCTCGCTGTCCCTCACGACGTTGTGAGAGGTGGTAACGCTGTAGTAATGCTGCAATCACTCAACTGGCAAAGGTCGTCATAGTTACGACCTTGTCTGCGACTAGAGACATCCATCCCATGAGATGCGCCGCGCGCCGCGCGGGAGTATTCTTTATCACAGGGACGACGTGACAGCCTGGGCGAGCTCGCAAACAGGTTGGAATTTGTGCGACATCGCGACGAGTGAGGAGGCGCCCATGATAACTCGGCTTTCACGACTGATCATGATTGCGCTGCTCTGGTCGATTCCGCTCGGCGCGATGGCGCAGACGCCGCAGCCCGCGGCCGCGCCGACGCAACCGCTGCTCAAGGCGCCGGAGCTCGACCAGCTGGTGGCGCCGATCGCGCTGCACCCGGATCCGCTGCTGTCGGAGATGTTGATCGCCTCGACCTATCCGCTCGAGGTCGTGCAGGCGGACCGCTGGGCCAAGGCCAACAAGAATCTCAAGGGCGATGCGCTCACCGGCGCGCTCGCCAAGCAGAGCTGGGATGACAGCGTGAAGTCGCTGGTCCAGGTCCCGAACGTGCTGGCGATGATGGCGGAGCAGCTCGATTGGACGCAGAAGCTCGGCGACGCCATGCTGGCACAGCAGGCGGACGTCATGGACGCGATCCAGCGGCTGCGGACCCGGGCCCGCGACAACGGCAAGCTTCAGTCCACCAAGGAGCAGACGGTCACCGTCAAGTCCGAGGACAACAGGCAATATATCGAGATCCAGCCGGCCTCGCCGGACCAGATCTACGTCCCGTACTACGAGCCGGCAGTGGTCTACGGGGCTTGGCCCTATCCCGACTACGCGCCGTATTATTTTGCGCCTCCGTACGGCTACTTCGCCGGCGGCGCGCTCGCCGCGGGCGTCGCGTTCGCCGCCGCCGTCGCCATTCGTCATGCCTACTGGGGCAACTGCAACTGGGGCGGCCGCTACATCAACGCCTTGTCCAACCGAAACGTCAACATCAACAACATCAACGCCAATCGCGGCCGATGGGAGCACAACGTCGATCACCGCCACGGCGTGAAATACAACAACGCCGACGTGCGCCAGAAATTCGCCAAGACCGATGCCCAGGCCGGCAAGCAGGCGCGGCAGGACTTCCGCGGCAAGGACGGCCAGAAGGTGCTCGACTCTAACCGCCCTGGCTCAGGTGACCGTCCCGGCGGCGGTGACCGTCCTGGCGCCGGCGACCGGCCTGGTGGAGGCGATCGCCCCGGTGCAGGCACCCGGCCCGGTGGAGGCGACCGGCCGGGCGGCGCTGATCGGCCCGGTGCCGGCGATCGACCCGGCGGGGGCGCCGGCAAGGCGGCCCAGCGGCCAGCTCAACAGCCGAAGGCAGCCCAGCGACCCGCGCAGCAGCCGAAGGCGGCTCAGCGGCCAGCGCAGCAGCCGCGGCGCGACACCGCGTTTTCAGGCGCCCAATCGGGCGCCAGGGTTCAGCAGCACGCCAACCGCGGCCGCCAGAGCTACGGCGGCGGGGGCGGCGCGCCGCGCGTGGCCGGTGGCGGAGGACGTGGCGGCGGCGGTGGCGCCCGCGGCGGTGGTGGCGGCCGTGGTGGCGGCGGCGGTGGCCGGCGGTCGGATATCGTGCTCAAGCACGACATCACTCTGCTCGGCCATCTCGACAACGGGCTCGGCTTCTATCGCTTCAGCTATGTCGGCAGCGAGCGCGCCTATGTCGGCGTCATGGCGCAGGAGGTGCAGGCGGTCATGCCGGGGGCGGTCGTGCGCGGCCGCGACGGCTACCTGCGGGTCTTCTACGACAAGCTCGGCCTGGAGTTTCAGACCTACGAACGGTGGAGGGCGTCCGGCGCACGGATCCCCACCACCACCCCGATCCGGCACTGACGGGCCTGGACGAGCGAGGATGCCATGATCACGAATCTCTTCTTGACCAATCCCATCTCATCGCTAGCCAGGCTGCTGACCGCGGCGCTGCTCGCGTTCGCGATGACGTCGGCGGCCAGTGCCCAGCAGTCCTTCAAGACACCGGAAGAGGCGGTCGAGGCCCTGGCGACCGCCGCCAAGGCCCACGACCGCAAGAGCGTCCTGGCCGTGCTGGGCCCCGACGCCGCCGACATCGTGTCCTCCGGCGACGAGGTCGCCGACAGGGCGGACCGCGATCGCGTCATCGAGGCCTACGACGCCAAGCGTCAGGTGGTGATGGAGGGGGCGGACAAGGCCGTCCTCGTCCTCGGCAACCAGGACTGGCCGTTCCCGATCCCGCTGGTGCGCAAGGACGGCAGCTGGCGCTTCGACACCGCGGCCGGCCGCGAGGAAATCCTCTTCCGCCGCATCGGCCGCAACGAGCTCGCCGCGATCCAGACCATCCTGGCCTTTGTCGACGCGCAGCAGGAGTACGCCGAGAAAGGCATCGGCGGCAACGGTGTCTACGCCCAGCGCATCGTCAGCCGGCCCGGCACGAAGGACGGGCTCTATTGGCCGGCGCAATCCGGAGAGGACGAAAGCCCGCTTGGCGACCTCGCCGCCAGCGCCGCCGCCGAGGGCTATCGCGCCGGCCAGCAGCGCATTCCCTATCACGGCTACTACTACAAGGTTCTCACCCGGCAGGGACCGAACGCGCCCGGCGGCGCGCTCGATTACGTCGTGCGCGGCAAGATGATCGGCGGGTTCGCGCTGGTCGCCTATCCGGCGCAATACGGCAATTCCGGCGTGATGACGTTCCTGGTCAATCACCAGGGCACGATCTACGAGAAGGACCTCGGAGAGCGGACCGCCGGCATCGCCGCCGGCATGACGGCGTTCAATCCGGACAATACCTGGCAGCGGGTGTCCGAAGCGGATCTGGCCAGCAGCGCAGCGAAGTGAACCGGAGCCCGCTATCCGAAGCAGCGCTCGACGTTGCCGGCCATGTCAGGAGCATCCGAGTATTCGGCGGTTGAACCGCTGCGCGATGGACGCCGGGTCGAAATTCGTGCGCTGAAACCGGACGATCGCGAATGGCTGGTCGCGGCGGTCGGCCGCGCCAGCGACCAGTCCCTCTACCGCCGTTTCTTCGGCGCAAAACGCGACTTCAGCGAGCGAGAGATCGCGTTCTTTCTCAACGTCGACTTCGTCAACCACGTCGCCTTGGTCGCAGTGCTGGAAGAAGATGGGCGGCCGGTGATCATCGCCGGCGGGCGTTACGTCGTCGTGCAGTCCGGCAAGGCCGAGGTGGCTTTCGCCGTGGTCGACCGGTACCAGGGGCAGGGTATCGGCGCGGCCCTGCTGCGCCATCTCGCCGCGATTGCCCGGGCAGCCGGGCTCGAGGAGCTGATCGCCGAGGTCCTGCCGGACAACATCGCGATGCTGAAGGTGTTCGAGAAAAGCGGGCTGCGCGTCAGCACCACCCGCGAGCCCCGGGTGGTGCACGTCGCGCTTGGGCTGGCCTGAGCCAGGAAAGCGCCTCCGAGGTCGCCGGGACGGCGGCGATCCCCAACCCGTGATCGTCGCCCGCGCTTCTCCTGGAACTTCGCTCTCCATGCATCCGCACCGCATCGACTTGCATGAGCGGCGAAGTCTCGATCGATTTCAATGGCCCTCGAGGAAGATGTAGTTCTGCCAGCTGCGCATGCGCAGCAGGATCTTGCGGATCATCGAAACGTGGTGCCAGTAGTGGGTATAGATCGCGACCTGGGCGGCGGCGCCGAGCGGGATCTGGTAGCCGGACATGTCGTCCTCGATGTCGATCACGGCCAGCGCCCGCCCGCCCGCCGTGCGCTCGCCGAAATCCACCAGCGCCCCGGTCGCCTGCAGCTGGCCGGCCGCGATCGCATCGATGACGAGACGCACCTTGCCCTTGAACACGCGGCCGGGCACGGCGTCGAAGGCGATCTCGGCCTCGTCACCGGTTTTCACCCGCTGCAAGGAATTCTGCTGGAACGCCGCGCCGAGTGACCGGTCCTTCTCGTCCGTGTTGACGAAGACCATCGCCGGGCGCAGCGGCACCGGGACGGCGTAAACACCCGGCCGCAGCGCCAACTGGGTGACGAAGCCGGGGCCCGGCGCCCGCGTCACGGTCTGATCGAGGTCATACTGGGCGTCGGCCAATTCCGCAGTCAGGCGGGCGACCGTGGTGTTGATGCCGTCGACGTTCGCCGTATAGGCGAGCCGCGCCCGCTCCTCCTCGGCCCTGGCCCCCGTCAACGACTGTCTCGCCGTCTCGAGATTGCGTAGGAAAGTGTCGAGCGTCGCCTGCGCGATGACCTTCTTTTCGAACAGCTCGGCCTGCCGGTCGTAGTTCTGCTGCGCCAGCTCGAACTGCGCATTGGCCCTTTCGGCGCCCGCGGTCGCCTGATCGAGGGAGGACTTCATCTGCTTGACGTTCTGCTCGGCTTCCGCCAGCGATGCCTGCTTCTGCCTGACGACGTATTCGTACGGCTTCGGATCGATGCGGAACAGCACGTCGCCTTCCTTGAGCGGCGTGTTCGTCTGCACCGGCACCTCGATCACGCGGCCCTTCACCGACGGCAGCACGGCGGTGACCGAAAAATAGATCCGCGCGTTGTTGGTGAACGGATGATTGTAGTTCATGATCAGCAGGATCAGCGAGATGCCGATGATGCCGCCCAGCGCCGCGGTCGCCAGCGACCACTGGTTGACCGGTATCCGAAACAGCTTGAAGATCACGTAGCAGATCGAGA
>JBEVIH010000214.1:0-6820 GCA_040510815.1 Xanthobacteraceae bacterium
CTGATGGAGCTGCCGCAGCCGGCCGAGATGACCGGTGTCTCGCTCCTGCACGGCGCGCGGCCGGGCGATCAGATCTCGCTCAAGCCCAGCACGTCCGCCATCGAATAGAGCCCCGGCGGCTGCCCACGGGCCCAGAGCGCGGCACGCACGGCGCCGCGCGCAAAGATCATACGGTCCTCGGCCCGATGCACGAGCTCGATCCGCTCGGCCGGTCCGGCGAAAATCACGGTGTGATCGCCCACCACCGAGCCGCCGCGCAGGGCGGCAAATCCGATATCGCCCGCGCAGCGCGCGCCGGTGTGGCCGTCGCGCACGCGCACGGCGTGCTGCTCGAGATCGATGCCGCGGCCCTCCGCCGCGGCGCGGCCCAGCATCAGCGCGGTGCCGGACGGCGCGTCGACCTTCTTGTTGTGGTGCATTTCGAGGATCTCGACGTCGAACTCGTCATCGAGGGTCTTCGCCACGCGCTTGACCAGCGCGGCCAGGAGATTGACCCCCATGCTCATATTGCCGGACTTGACGATCACCGCCCGCTTGGCCGCCTGCGCGATCAGCTTCTCATTCTCGCCGCTGAGCCCGGTGGTGCCGATGACGTGCACGAGCCCCTTGCGGGCGGCGAGCTCGGCGAAGGCCACGGTCGCGGCCGGAGCCGTGAAGTCAAGCAAGCCGTCCGCCTGCGCCAGCAGCGGCTCCACGTCGGCGCGGACCTCGACGCCGTTCTTGCCGAGCCCGGCGAGGTCGCCGGCGTCGCGCCCGATCACCGCCGAGCCGGGAGCATCGACCGCGCCCGCCAAGGTCGCGCCATCGGTCGCCGCGATGGCGTGGATCAGCGTGCGCCCCATGCGCCCGCCGGCGCCCACCACGATCAGCCGCATGTCCGCCATGGGTCAGTCTCCGGAACTCGCGCGGTATAGCGAGGCGGCGGTGTGAAAGAAAGCCGGCGAATGCCGCTCAGCTGCCCGGCGCCACCGCGCCCCTGACACCCGCCTTCCCGATCGCACGGGTGACGAAACCCGATGCGATCGCCGCCTCGGTGAACTGTTTGACGAGGACGGCCGTCAGCGGCCGCTCCTTGGCGAAACCGATCGCAAGCGCGTTGCTGCCGTAGTTGCCCGGGATGATGCGCGAGTCCGGAAGCTCGGGCTGATAAGACAGGAGCGCATCGCGCAGGTCCGCGAAGGCCTCAGCCTGGCCGGATTTCAACAGCTCGAAGGCCTGCTTGTAGCCGAAGATCGGCACCCGCACGATGGTGGCCTTGGTCATCCTCCGCTTCAGCATCTCCTCGACCGCGGTGCGCTCGTAGGCGACGATCCGGCGGCCCGGCTGGTCGGCATCGGCGTGGCTGTTGATCGGCGAGGCCGCCGGCACGATCAGGGTCATCTCCATTTCCATGAAGGCCGGACCGAAGTCGATCAGCGACACCCGCTCGGGCGTCGGCGCCAGGAACGTGATGTCGGCCGAGCCGCTGCGCAGCGCGGCGATGCCGGCGTTCGGCTGCTCGAACGCCATCGGCTGATAGGGCAACCCCAGGCGGCGCGCCAGCTCCTCGGCGAGGTCGGGCGCGACACCCTTGAGCTGACCGCTGGCCGCGTCCGGCTTGGCCAGGAACGGGATCTTGACCAGTGCGGCGCGCAGCTGCCCGGTCGGCGCGATCTGCGCCTTCTGCTCGGCGCTCGCCGACTGGGCGAGCGCGCAGTCGCCGCCGGCCACCGCAAGGGCCAAAGCGGCCGCAATCACGCCAAGGCGAGTGGGCATCGCGCGCATTCACATCCTCCCCTCGACATATCGAGCGCGCGACCTTGCGCCGCGCGATCACGTCTGCGGACCGTCATAACCCTCGATGATGACCAGATCGAGCTCGCCCTTGCCTTTGCGTAGCGCGGCCGCCGCCTGATACTCCGGCGAGCGGTAGCAGGCGAGCGCCGCCGGATAGCTGGGGAATTCCAACACGACGGTGCGCCCGCGTACCTTGCCCTCCACCACCTCGCGCGTCCCGCCGCGCACCAGGAAGCGTCCGCCATATTTGCCGAACGGCACGCCGTTCGCCGCGACGTAAGCCTTGTAGCCCTCCGGGTCCGTGATATCGACGTGGCCGATCCAGTAGCCTTTGCGGGCGGCGACCGGAGGAGCGGTGCCCAGGGAAACCGGCTGCTCGCCCTCGTAGCCCTCGGCGATCACGAAATCGCAGGCCGAATGCGGCAGGCGCAGCGGCTTGGCGCGCTGGTATTCGGGCGAGCGGTAGCAGGCGAGCGCGGTGGCGTAGTCGGGAAATTCGCGCAGGACATTGCGGGAGCGGCCGCGGCCTTCGACCACTTCCTGCGTCCCGCCGCGCACCAGCGCGCGGCCGCCGTATTTGTGGTGCGCCGGCGGGGTGGCCACCATGTAGGCCTTGTAGCCTTCCGGATTGCTCACATCGAGGTGCGGAATCCAATATCCCTTGGCCATCTCGACCTCCCTGTCGTGACCGCGTTTTAGAGCGTCGAACCGGCGATCTCGGCGACGATCGCCTCGGCGGCAGCTTTCGGATCGGGTGCCGCCAGGATCGGCCGGCCGACGACCAGATAATCGGCGCCCGCCGCGATCGCGGCGGCCGGCGTCATCACGCGCTTCTGGTCGCCCGCCTCGGCGCCGGCCGGCCGGATGCCGGGCGTCACCAGCACCATGCCGGCCCTGATGATCGGGCGCAGCAGCGCCACCTCCGCGCCCGAGCAAACGAGCCCGTCGACCCCGATGTCGCGTGCCTGCGCGGCGCGCTCCCCGACCAGCTCCGGCACGGTGAAATCGTAACCGGCGGCGGCAAGGTCGGCGTCGTCGTAGGAGGTCAGCACCGTGACCGCGAGGATGCGCAGCGCCGAGCCGGCGCGCGCGTCGACGGCCGCGTGCATGGTCTGCGGATAGGCGTGCACGGTGAGGAACGACACGCCGAGCGCCGCCACGCTCTCGACTCCGCGCGCCACCGTACTGCCGATGTCATGCAGCTTGAGATCGAGGAAAATCTGTTTGCCGGCGCCGGCCAGCGCGCGCGCCAGGTCGATCCCACCGGCGAAGGCGAGCTGATATCCGATCTTGTAGAACGAGACCGCCTCGCCGAGCCGCGCCACCATCGCCTCGGCGGCAGCCACCGAGGGGACGTCAAGGGCGACGATCAGGCGCTCACGCGGATCGAGGGTCACGGCGCGCTTTTCTATGCGAACAGCTTGGCGGTGTCGATCAGCTTGCGGACCACAACCTTGAGCTCGCTCGCCGCACGGGTGTCCTTGAGCTCATCCATCTCGTCGAAGGCCTGCTCGGCATTGGGTATCGTCACCTGCTCGGCGATCACCAGCGCGCGGCAGCCCACCGTCAGCACCTGGCGCAAGGCCAGCAGGGAGTACGTGGCACCGGAGCGGCGGGGCGAGGCGCCGCCCAGCGCAAAGACGCGGTTCTGGAACACCGCGAGCTGCGCTTCGCCGCGCTCGCGCACCACCGAGATCCAGTCGATCGTGTTCTTGATCAGGGGCGTGAGCGACGCGTTGTATTCCGGGCTGGCGATGAACACGCCGTGGTGCGTGGACAGCAGCTGCTTGAGCTTGACGGCGTTCTGGGGCGGACCGGATTTCTCCGCCCCGTCGGCATCGTAGATCGGCAGCGGATAGTCGGCGAGCGAGATGCGGGTGACATCGGCGTCCGCCAGGGTCAATTCCTTGGTGGCGAGCGCAGCCAGCCGCACGTTGTGCGACTTCGCCCGCAGCGAGCCGGGAATCACCAGGATTTTCGGATTTGACATGGGCGGCAACGGACGACGGGGGACAGGCTATGGACGACAGAATACGCGCACTTCCGTCGCCTGTCGTCGGTCGTCAGTCTCGCCGATAGATCCACACCCGCGCCGGCGGAATGTTCATCCACACCCGCTCGGAGGCTTCGGCGCGGACGCGATCGAGCGCCTTGGGAACCGGCGCCACCGCGTGATAGGTGAACTGGACGAACGGCGCGCCGGGCTGCATGACGCTGAAGGCTTCGAACAGGAGCCGCAGCCGCATCTGCATTGGCTTGGTGAACAGCGGCAGGCCGGACACCACCGCCGCCGCCGGCTCCTGCAACAGACCGGCAAGCAGGCGCTTGAGGCTGTAGGCGTCGCCCTGCACCACCGTGGCGGTGGGATAACGCTCCCGCAACAGCCGGCAAAAGTGCGGGTTGAACTCGACCAGGACCAGTCGCGCCGGATCGACGCCTTGCGCCACCAGCGCCTCGGTCACCGGCCCGGTGCCGGGACCGAGCTCGACGATCGGCCCCGGAAGGTCGGGATCGACATAGGCCGCCATGGTGCGGGCGAGCGCCTTGCCGGACGGCGTCACCGCGCCGATCGACAACGGCTTCTCGATCCAGGACCGGATGAAACGGACCTCGTCATCGAGACGGATGCCGTTCTTCTGCTCGAAGCGGCGGAGCTGGATCTCGATCTTCTTTTTCTGCCGTTCGAGCTTCTGCTCGATTTTCTTCTTGTGGACGTCGAAATGCTGCTCGATCTTGCGTTCGAGCGCGCCCTTCTTCTGTTCGAAAACCTGGATGTGCCGCTCGATCTCCCGGCCCAATTCGCCTTTCTTCAATTCAAATAGGCGCCGCTGCTGTTCGAATTTCCTCTCGAGGAGCTGAAGGGCTGGGAGCGGCATGTCGGGGGGCTAACGCTGCACAATGATTAAAGATTTGTGACATTCCACCGGTAAAGCCCGTGGCTTTGGGGGTCAAGCGGCAAATTCATCAGGCAGAGCCCGCGCGACCCAAGAACTCCTTGACCTTACCGAAGAATCCGGCGGATTCCGGGTGGGTTTCCTTGGACGACAGCCGTTCGAACTCGGCCAGCAGCTCGCGCTGGCGTTTGGTGAGCTTTTGCGGCGTCTCGACCACAACCTGAACGTACATGTCGCCGGTTTGTTTCGAGCGCAGCACCGGCATTCCCTTGCCCTGCAGCCGGAAGCGCCGCCCGGACTGGGTGCCCTCCGGCACCTTTACGCGGGTATTGCCGCCATTGATGGTCGGCACCTCGAAGTCGCCGCCGAGCGCCGCCGCCACCATGGAAATCGGCACCCGGCAATGCAGATCAGCGCCCTCGCGCTGAAAGAAAGGATGCGAGGAGAGCGAGAGAAAAATATAGAGGTCGCCGGCCGGGCCACCGCGCACGCCGGCCTCACCCTCGCCCGCCAGGCGAATGCGGGTGCCGTCCTCGACCCCGGCCGGAATATTGACCGACAATGCCCGCTCCCGCGTCACCCGCCCCGAGCCCGAGCAGGACGGGCACGGGTTGTCGATCACCTGGCCGCGGCCCTGGCAGCTCGGACAGGTCCGCTCGAGCGTGAAGAAGCCCTGGGCATGGCGAATGCGGCCGGAGCCGGCGCAGGTGGGACAGGCCTTCGGCCGCGTCCCGGTCTTGGCGCCCGAGCCCGAGCAGGCCTCGCAGGTCACCGAGGTCGGAATCCGCACCTGCGCGGTCTTGCCCGCGTAGGCCTCCTCCAGGCTGATCTCCATGGTGTAGCGAAGGTCGGCGCCCCGCTCGCGGCCGCCGCCGCGGCCGCGCCGGCCGCCCATGCCGAACAGATCGTCGAAGATGTCCGAGAAGGCCGAGGCGACGTCGGTGAAGCCGCCGGCGTGGCCGGGACCGCCATGCTCGAAGGCGGCGTGGCCGAACCGGTCATAGGCGGCGCGCTTGTCCGGATCCTTGAGGACCTCATAGGCCTCGTTGATCTCCTTGAAACGATGCTCGCTGCTCTTGTCGCTGGGATTGCGATCGGGATGCCACTGCATGGCAAGCTTGCGAAACGCGGTTTTCAGCTCCGCGTCGCCGGCGGTGCGCTCGACCTCGAGAACTTCGTAGTAGCAGCGCTTTGCCATGCGCCAGCGTCCCCTCAATTAGCCAGCAGCGTCCCCGCCCCGTTGACCGAACTCATCCAACCACCCGCGCACCGAAGCTCCGACATCTCCGGGCTCCGGCAGTTGGACATCGCAGGTCGGAATCATCCGACCTGCGTGTCAAGTCCTGAGCTGATGGATTGGAAGGTTCGGCAGGCATGCAACCGCCTCCCGCCAAACGTCAGGCCGACTTCTTGTTCTTCTTGTCGTCGTCGACCTCGGTGAACTCCGCGTCGACGACGTCCTCCTTCTTGCCGGCCGAGCCATCGCCGCCCGGAGCAGCGCCACCGGGATCGCCGGGGCCGCCCTGGCCTTCTTGCGCCTGCTTGTACATCGCTTCGCCGAGCTTCATCGAGGCTTGCGCGAGCGCGTTGGTCTTGGCGGTGATCGCCGCCGCATCGTCGCCCTTCAAGGCCTCCTTGAGGTCCGCCATGGCGTTCTCGATCGCCCGCCGCTCGGTCTCGCCGACCTTGGAGCCATGCTCCGTGAGCGCCTTCTCGGTGGCGTGGACCATGGCCTCGGCGTGGTTCTTCGCCTCGACCTGGACCTTGCGCTTCTTGTCTTCCTCGGCGTGCGCCTCGGCGTCCTTGATCATCTTGTCGATGTCGGTCTCGGACAGGCCACCGGAGGCCTGGATGCGGATCTGCTGCTCCTTGCCGGTGCCCTTGTCCTTGGCCTGGACGTTGACGATGCCGTTGGCGTCGATGTCGAAGGTGACCTCGATCTGCGGGATGCCGCGCGGCGCCGGCGGAATGCCGATGAGATCGAATTGGCCGAGCATCTTGTTGTCGGCCGCCATCTCGCGCTCGCCCTGGAACACCCGGATCGTCACCGCGGTCTGGCCGTCCTCGGCGGTCGAGAACACCTGGCTCTTCTTGGTCGGGATCGTGGTGTTGCGATCGATCAGCCGGGTGAACACGCCGCCCAGCGTCTC
>JBEVIH010000215.1:0-12096 GCA_040510815.1 Xanthobacteraceae bacterium
GGCGCGCTGATCGCGCGAACAGCGGGGAAATGAAGGTCGCCTATACCATATCGGGAATTGGGCACGCGGCGGTATTGCTGTGGAGCGTCTGGTCGCTCGCGGCCAAGCCGCTGCCGGCGCCGCCGCCGGAGGCGCTGCCGGTGGATCTGGTGACCGTGTCCGAGTTCACCAAGATGATGTCGGGCAACAGGGACGCGCCCAAGGCCGAGACGCCGAAGCCGCCGGTCGCCGAGAAAATCGACGAGGTGAAGCCGGCGGAGGACGTCACCGCGAAGATCGTGGAGAAGAAAGAGGTCAAGGCCGCGCGCGAACCGCCGCCGGCCCCCGAGACCAAGCCGGTCGAGCAGCGGCCCGACAAGGCGAAGGCCGAGCACAAGCCCGATCCGATCGCCGACGCCCTGGCGAAGGAGCAGGCGAAGAAGCCGGAGAGCAAGACGGCGGAAACCAAGACGCCGATGCCGCCGCGCAAGCCGCCGGCGCCGCCGGCGCCCAAGTTCGACCCCAACCAGGTCGCGGCGCTGCTCAACAAGCAGGAAGCGACCAGGCTCGCTGCCGCCGGGCCCACGCTCAATTCCACGCCGTCGGTCGGCCTGCCGAAGGCCAACGCGGCAACGCTGTCGCTGAGCGAGCTCGACGCGCTACGGCAACGGCTCATGCAGCTTTGGACGCTTCCCGCCGGTGCGCAGGATCTGCAGGAGCTGATCGTCGTGTTCCGGATCAGGCTCAAGCCGGACGGCAAGCTCGACGGCTGGCCGACCTTGGTGTCGAGCGGCAAGAGCCCGGTCGCCATCGCCGCCCGCGAGAGCGCCGCCCGCGCCATCAACCGCGGACAGCCTTTCGACATGCTCAAGCCCGAAAATTACGAGCTATGGAAAGATATCGAGATCACGTTCGATCCTCGCGACATGATGCGCCAATAGCCCGCCGCCGGCGCGCGAAGCGAGCCATGACCGAGACCGTTGCGAATACAAGCCGATCGACCCGCCGCCGGCTGATCATGCTGGGTGCGAGCGCTGCCGTGGGCGCGCTGGCAGGGTGGCCGGCCGCCGCGGTGGCCAGGCTCGAGGGCGCCCAGGGCCACGTCTCGCCCCTGCCGATCGCGATCCCCGATTTTGTCGCTGCCGGACTGCCCGATCCCGGCGTGGCGCGCAGCGTGACGGAGATCATCGCCACCAATCTGCAACGCTCCGGCCGGTTCGCGTCGATCGATCGGGTTGCCGATCTCGAACCGAATGCCGACTTGCAGCCGCGTTTTTCCGAGTGGCAGCGCATCAATGTCCGCGCGCTGGTGACCGGCCGACTGTCCCAGTCAGAGGGTCGCTTGCAGGCCCAGTTCCGGCTGTGGGACGTGGTTGCCGCTCAGCAACTGCAGGCCCAGCAGTACACCACCACGCCCGATAACTGGCGGCGAGTTGCCCACGCCATCTCCGAGGCCGTCTACGAGCGTCTCACCGGCGAGAAAGGCAGTTTTGAGTCCTCCGCGCCCGAGATCACCAAGCCATGAACGACAACGGTTGGACGAGCGATCGGGGGTACGTGAGCCGGCGGCGCGTGCTGGCAGCCGGAGCCGGCTTGGCAACCGCGGCGTTGGTCGGCCTCTCGCCGCACCGCGCCGCAGCCGTGCTCAAGCTCGACGTCACCCAGGGCACCGTTCAGCCGGTGCCGATCGCGCTGCCCGATTTCCTCGGCGTCGGCCTGTCCGATCCGGGCGCCGCGCGCAGCATCACCCAGATCATCGCCTCGAACCTGCAGCGCTCGGGCCTGTTCGCGCCGATCGATCAGGCCGCCTATCTGGAGAAGATCTCGACCATCGACGTGCTGCCGCGCTTTGCCGACTGGCGGCAGATCAACGCTCAGGCGCTGGTGACCGGCCGGCTGTCACAGTCGGAGGGACGCCTGACCGCCTCGTTCCGGCTGTGGGATGTGTTCGCCGCCCAGCAGCTGCACGGCCAGCAATACACCACCACGGCCGACAACTGGCGGCGCATCGCCCACATCATATCCGACGCCATCTACGAGCGGCTTACCGGCGAGAAGGGCTACTTCGACAGCCGCGTCGTCTTCGTCGACGAATCCGGACCGAAGAACCGGCGCGTCAAGCGGCTCGCCTACATGGATCAGGACGGCGCCAACGTGCGCTATCTCACGCGCGGCGAAGACCTCGTGCTCACGCCGCGCTTCTCGTCGGCGGCCGACACCATCACCTACATGTCCTACGGCCAGGGCGACCCGAAGGTCTATCTCCTGAACATCGAGACCCGCCAGCGCGAGACCGTCGGCAACTTCCCGGGCATGAGCTTCAGCCCGCGCTTCTCGCCTGACGGCCAGCGCGTGATCTTCAGCCTGCAGCAGGGCAGCAACTCCAACCTGTTTGTGATGGATCTGCGCTCGAAGGCAACCACGCGCCTGACCGATACACCGGCGATCGACACCGCGCCGTCCTATTCGCCCGACGGCACGCGCATCTGCTTCGAGTCCGATCGTGGCGGCAAGCAGCAGATCTACGTGATGTCGGCGAGCGGAGGATCGGCGCAGCGCATCAGCTTCGGCGATGGCGCCTATTCGACGCCGGTCTGGTCGCCGCGCGGCGACTACATCGCCTTCACCAAGCAGTTTCAGGGCAAGTTCGGCATCGGCATCATGCGCGCCGACGGGTCGGGCGAGCGCATCCTGACCGAGGGCTATCACAACGAGGGCCCGACCTGGTCGCCGAACGGCCGCGTGATCATGTTCTTCCGCGATCCCGGCGGCGAGGCGGGGCCGACCTTGCACACGGTCGACGTCACCGGCCGCAACGAGCAGCGGCTGCCCACCCCGAGCTATGCCTCCGACCCGGCCTGGTCGCCGCTGCTGCCATAACGCCACCGGCTGGAACTCGGAAGCCCAGAAGGCGCCGCATTCACCAGGCATTAACCACCGGGGACGGTTTGCACGTTTTCCCGGATTTGAGTGATCCGGGCAACACCTCGACAAGGTTGACAAGAACCTTCGCTTAACCAAGCACCTGCTAGACCTGCGGCATGTCCGGTAACGCGCAACAATGGAGGCACCGGAATGACGAGTGTCATGCGTGTCGTTCGGGCCGCGCGGCTCGCGGGCTTCCTGGCGTTGGCGCTGGCGGCGGCCGGCTGCGCCAACAGGCCCAATGATCCCGCGCTCGCCGGCGCCGGCAATGCACCGCCCGGCAGCCAGCAGGACTTCGTGGTGAACGTCGGCGATCGAGTTTTCTTCGAATCCGATTCTTCGGAGCTCACGCCGCAGTCGATCTCGACCCTGGAACGCCAGGCGCAGTGGCTGCAGAACTACAATCAGTACACCTTCACGATCGAGGGCCACGCCGACGAGCGCGGCACGCGCGAATACAACATCGCGCTCGGCGCCCGGCGGGCGCAGACCGTGCGCGACTATCTCACGTCGCGCGGCATCCAGCCGCAGCGCATGCGCACGATTTCCTACGGCAAGGAGCGCCCGGTCGCGGTCTGCAACGACATTTCGTGCTGGTCGCAGAACCGCCGGGTGGTCACGGTGCTCAACACGAGTTCTTAAGCGAGGTTCGTGCGGGGGTAGGGGACAACCGGCGCCCAGGGGGGGCGCCGGTTGTGTTTTGGAACTGCCCGCGGCTTGCCAACGACGGCGAATCCAAGGATCGTTACCGGAGTACTCGCGCGGCGATGCGCAGGCTATCCGTTTCAGAATCGAGTTCCTTGGAGGTCGCGATGATGGCGGGACCGGCCGCACCTATTCCTCTTGCCGCCCTCGGCGCGCTCGCACTGGTGCTGTCCGGCTGCGGGCAGGACAACCGCTACGTGGCGCCGCCGCCGACGAAGGTCACCGTCGTGGTCCCGTTGCAGCAGCCGGTCACGCGCTATCTCGAGGCGACCGGCAATACCGCGGCGGTCAACACCACCAACCTGGTCGCGCGGGTTTCGGGTTTCCTGCAAGAGATCAACTACAAGGACGGCGATCAGGTGAAGGAGGGCGCCACGCTGTTCGTGATCGAGCCCGAGCCCTACAAGCTCAAGCTCGAGCAGGCGCAGGCGGCCGAAGCCGCGGCCCAGGCCACGTTGAAGCAGACCGAATCGGAATACGAGCGGCAAACCGATCTCGCCAGCCGCCAGATCGCGTCGAAGCAGACGCTCGACAACGCGCTCGCCAACCGCGATTCCGCGCAGGCCAAGCTCAGGCAGGCGCAGGTCGACACCAAGCAGGCCGCGATCAACCTCGGCTACACCCAGGTGAAGGCGCCGTTCGACGGCATCGTCACGGCGCGGCTGGTATCGTTGGGCGAGCTGGTGGGCGCCAACGGGCCGACCCAGCTCGCCACCATCGTCCAGACTGCTCCGATCTACGTGAACTTCACCGTCAACGAGCAGGAGGTGCTGCGCGTGCGCGCCGAGCTCCGCCGGCTCGGGATCAAGCCGGAGGAGCTCAAGCAGGTGCCGGTCGAGGTCGGGCTGCAGTCCGACGAGGGCTATCCGCACACCGGCACGCTCGACTACGCCGCGCCGTCGGTCACTCAGTCGACCGGTACGCTGGCGGTGCGTGCCATCCTGCCGAACAAGGACCAGGTGCTGCTGCCGGGCTATTTCGTGCGCGTGCGCATTGCCGAGGACCCGCAGGAGGCGCTGCTCGTCCCCGACGTGGCGCTCGGCGCCGACCAGGGCGGGCGCTACGTGCTGGTGGTCAACAAGGACAATGTGGTCGAGCAGCGCAAGGTCGTGATCGGCCCCAAGGTCGGCGAGCTGCGCGCGATCGACGGCGGTCTCAAGCCCGACGATCGCGTCATCGTGGCCGGCCTGTTGCGGGCCATTCCGGGCCAGAAGGTCGATCCGCAGCTGCAGACCATCGCGGCGGCGCCGGCCGCTGCCGCCGGCGCAAAGTAGAGCATCCGCCGTGATCTCGGATTTTTTCATCCGCCGCCCCGTGCTGGCGAACGTGCTGGCCATCTTGATGATCGTGGTCGGCCTGGTCGCGATGTTCCGCCTCCCGGTCGCGCAATACCCTGACGTGGTGCCGCCGACCGTGCAGGTCACCACGCGCTATCCGGGAGCGAGCGCGCGCACCGTCATCGACGCCGTCGCCCTGCCGATCGAGCAGCAGGTCAATGGCGTCGAAGGCATGATCTACATGCAGTCCTACAGCTCCGCCGACGGCAGCTACTCGCTGACGGTGACGTTTCGGGTCGGTGTCGATCTCAATATCGCGCAGGTGCTGGTGCAGAACCGGGTGTCGAGCGCGCTGTCCCAGCTGCCGCAGTCGGTGCAGGCGCAGGGCGTAACCGTGCAGAAGAACTCGACCGCGATCCTGCAGATCGTGACCTTGACGTCGCCGGACGCGCGCTACGACAGCCTCTACCTCGCCAACTACGCCACCATCAGGCTCAAGGACGAGATCGCCCGGCTGCCCGGCGTCGGCAACGTGTTCGTGTTCGGGGCCGGCCAATACTCGATGCGGGTCTGGCTCGATCCCAACAAGATGCTGGCGCGCGGCCTGGTCCCGCAGGACATCGTCCAGTCGCTGCAGCAGCAGAGCGAGCAGGTCACCGCCGGTCAGATCGGCATGCCGCCTACGCCGCGCGGCCAGGATTTCCAATACACCGTCAACGTCGCCGGCAAGCTCAGCGATCCCGGAGAATTCGCCGATGTGATCGTCAAGACCGGCAAGGCGGGCGAGATGACGCGGCTGCGCGACGTCGCCCGCGTCGAGCTCGGGTCGCAGAGCTACGGCCAGATCTTCTCGCTCGACGGCAAGCCGGCGGCGGGCCTCGCGATCTTCCAGGCGCCCGGCGCAAACGCGCTCGACGTGGCGACCGAGGTGAACGCGAAGATGAAGGCGCTGGCGCGCGAGTTCCAGCAGGGACTGGTCCACGGCATCCCCTTCGACGTCACCAAGTTCGTCGAGCAATCGATCCACGAGGTCTACAAGACCTTGTACGAGGCGGCGCTGCTCGTGCTGATCGTCATCCTGATCTTCCTGCAGGACTGGCGCGCCATGCTGGTGCCGGCCACCACCGTGCCGGTGACCATCATCGGCGCCTTCGCGGCCATGGCGGCGCTCGGCTTCACGGTCAATTTCTCGACCCTGTTCGCCATCGTGCTGGCGATCGGCATCGTAGTGGATGACGCCATCGTGGTGGTCGAGGGCGCCGCCCACAACATCGAGAAGGGCATGTCGGGCCGCGAGGCGGCGAGCGCGGCGATGCGCGCGCTGTTCGGCCCGATCCTCGGCATCACGCTGGTGCTGATGTCGGTGTTCCTGCCGGCCGCGTTCCTGCCCGGCCTCACCGGGCGCATGTACGCGCAGTTCGCGCTGGTGATCGCCGCCACCGCGCTCTTGAGCGCCATCAACGCCGCCACCTTGAAGCCGACCCAGTGCGCGCTGTGGCTGCGGCCGCAAGTGCCGCCGGAACGGCGCAACGTCTTCTATCGCGGGTTCAATCGCGTCTATGCGCGGATCGAGCACTGGTATGCGCGCCTGATCGCCCGCCTGGTCGGCCGCAGCGGGCTCAGCGTCGCGGCGGCGCTCGTGCTCATCGCCGCCACCGGCTACGGCTTCTGGCGGGTCCCGACCGGCTTCCTGCCGATCGAGGACCAAGGCTACCTGATCGCGCTCGTGCAGTTGCCGGACGGCGCCTCGCTCGAGCGCACGCAAACGACGCTCGACAAGGTCTACGAGATCAGCCGCAAGACGCCGGGCGTCGACAAAGTGATCACCATCGCCGGGGTGTCGCCGCTCGACAACAGCGCGACCCTGGCGAGCGCCGGCGTCGCCTACATCATCCTGAAAGACTGGGGCGACCGCGGCAAAGGCGAGGATCTGCTGTCGCTGTTCAAGGGCCTGAACGCTTCGCTGGCCACCATCGAGGAAGCCAGCATCCTGGTGATGCCGCCGCCGCCGATCCAGGGCGTCGGCAACGATGCCGGTTTCACCATGCAGGTCGAGCTGCGCGACGGCAGTTTCGACATGACCAAGCTGCAGAATATCACCAACGCGATCGTCGAGAACGCCAAGTCGCAGTCGGCGATCCAGCTGGCGCTGGCGTCGTTCCGCGCCAACGTCCCGCAATTGGCGGTCGAGGTCGACCGGGTGAAGACGCAGACCGTCGGCGTCACCCTCGACCAGGTGTTCTCCGCGCTCTCCGGCTATCTCGGCTCGAGCTACGTCGATCAGTTCAACAAGTTCGGCCGGGTCTTCCAGATCTACGTGCAGGGCGACTCGCAGTTCCGGCTGCGGCCGGAAGACCTGCAGAACATCAACGTGCGCAACAAGGACGGGAACATGATCCCGCTCGGCACGCTGGTGACGGCGACGGTCGGCCCCTCGCTGATCAGCCTGTTCAATCTCTATCCGTCGGCGACCATCATCGGCCTGCCGGCGGACACCTTCTCGTCCGGCGAGGTGCTCAAGCTGATGGAGGAGATCGCCCGCCAGACGCTGCCGCCCGGCACCGGCTTCGAATGGAGCTCGATGTCCTATCAGGAGAAGCTCGTCGGCTATCAGATGTACATCGTGTTCGGTCTGGCGCTGCTGCTGGTCTATCTGGTGCTCGCCGGACAATACGAAAGCTGGTATGCGCCGATCTCGGTGATCCTGGCGGTGCCGCTTTCGTTCATCGGGCCGGTGGCGGCGCTCGCGGCGCTCACCGGCAGCGGGCTCAACAACAATCTCTACGTTCAGATCGGACTCGTGTTGCTGATGGCACTTTCCGCCAAGAACGCCATCCTGATCGTGGAGTTCGCGCGCGAGCTGCGCGCCGAAGGCAGGACGGTGCTGGACGCGGCGCTGGAGGCGGCACGCGCCCGTTTCCGGCCGATCGTGATGACCTCCTTCGCCTTCATCCTCGGCGTGCTGCCGCTGGTGCTCGCCAGCGGCGCCGGCGCCAGCGCGCGCAAATCGATCGGCATCACCGTGTTCACCGGCATGATCGCCTCGACCTGCCTGGCGGTGCTGTTCGTGCCGTCGTTCTTCGTCGTGGTGCAGCGCTTCGAGGAGTGGCTCAAGGCGCGCAAAGGCGCGCGGCCGCAGGACGTGCCGGCGCAATAGCAGGAGTTGGACGTCAGCATCGGCAACCAGCGGCCCGAACAGGCCGATTCTTCCTGATGTCTGATTCCTGATGACCGATCACCGACTTCCGTCATAGTCACAATTTGGACGCAGGGATTCGTATGGTACCGATCGCCGGGTTCCAGCCAGACCGTAGTCGCATGGCCTCCGTTTTCCTCTGTGCAATCAGGGTATTCGCGCTCGCTTTCGCCGTGACGGCGACGGTGTCGGCCGCCTCCGCGCAGGAGACCGACAGGTCGGGCAATTTTCTCGATCGCATCTTCGGCGGCAGCGAACGCTTCGGCGGCAGTGAGCGCGCCGCCGCGCCGGCCGCCCAGGCGGCGCAAGAGCGTTCCGCGCCCTCGGGTGCCGACATCATGCTGCGGCTCGATCGCCTCGAGGCCCAGATCAGGCAGCTCACCGGCACGGTCGAGCAGCTGCAGTTCCGCAACCAGCAGCTCGAGCAATATGTGCGGCGCATGCACGAAGAGGGCGCGTCGCGGCCGACCCGTCCGCAGGCCGCGCCTTCGCCGCTGCCTCCCACCAGCTCCCCCGCGCCGGGGCGGCGCGGGGATGCGTTCGATCCCACGCAGCATCCGAACGCGCCGGGCGCGCCACGCGCGCTCGGCTCGGTGCCTGCCGGCGCGGCAACGGCGGGCGTCGGCGTCGACCCGTACGATGCGTCGACCGGCGTATCACCGAGCGGACAAATGCCGCCGCGCAATCCGCACGCCGCCGGCGCTCAGGTCGCGACCCTGCCGCCGTCGCAGACGCCGAAGGACGAATACGACCTCGCCTACGGCTATATTCTGCGCAAGGAGTATGCGCTGGCGGAGGAGGGCTTTCGCACCTTCCTGAAGAAATATCCGAACGACCCGATGCTGGGCGACGCCACCTATTGGCTCGGCGAGAGCATGTTCCAGCGCCAGCGTTTCCGCGACGCAGCCGAGGCTTTCCTCAACGTCTCGACCAAGTTCGAGACCAATGCCAGGGCGCCCGACGCGCTGCTCCGCCTCGGCCAGTCGCTCGCCGCGCTCGGCGAGAAGGAAGCGGCCTGCGCCTCGCTCGGCGAGATCGCACGCAAATTTCCCCGCGCATCGATGAGCTTGAAGCAGAGCGTCGAGCGGGAACAGAAGCGTGTCCGCTGCTGACCGGGCGGTCTCGCCCGCCGAGGCGAAGACGCTGTTCGATCCGCTCGCGCACGCTCCCGTCCTCGTTCTCGCCGTCTCGGGCGGTCCGGATTCGACCGCGCTGCTGCTGCTGGCGGCGCGCTGGCGCAGCGCGCGCAAGCGGGGGCCGAAGCTCATCGCAATCACGGTCGACCACGGCCTGCGGCCGCAATCCGCCGGCGAGGCGCGCGCGGTCGGTCGTCTCGCGCGTCGGCTCGGCGTGCCGCATCGCATCTTGCGCTGGCAAGGCCGGAAACCGGCCACCGGATTGCAGGAGGCGGCGCGGGAAGCCCGCTACCGGCTGCTGGCGGCCGCCGCCCGCAGCGCGAAGGCCGGCCATATTCTCACCGCCCACACCCTCGACGATCAGGCCGAGACGGTGCTGATCCGCATGACCCGCGGCAGCGGTCTCACCGGGCTCGGCGCCATGGCCCCGGTGTCGCCGCTGCCGGCAGCGGCGCAGAGCGAGATCATGCTGGTGCGGCCGCTGCTCGACATCCCGAAGACGCGGCTGGTCGCGACGCTCACGCGCGCCGGCATACCCTTCGCCGACGATGCGTCGAACAGCGATCCGCGCTTCACGCGCGTGCGGCTGCGCGCGGTGATGCCGGCGCTCGCCCGCGAGGGGCTCGACGCCCGCCGCCTGGCGTTGCTGGCGCGCCGCTTGCGGCGCGCGGACGCCGCGATCGAGACGGCGGTCGCGGTGGCAGCCGCGGCGCTGTCGCGGGCGCCGTGGCCCGAGCGCGGACCGATCGTCTTCGATGCCGAAAAATTCACCCGCTTGCCCGCGGAAGTCGCATTGCGGCTGCTCGGGCGGGCGATCGCGCAGCGGGGCGAGGAGGGGCCGGTGCAACTCGGCAAGCTCGAGGCGCTTTGCGAGGCGCTGGCGAGCGGCGGGGCGAGGTCGCGTCGCGAAACCTTCCGCCTGCGGCGCACGTTGGCGGGAGCGCTGGTTTCGCTCGACTCCGACCGGCTCGTGGTCGAGCGCGCGCCGGCGCGGACAACCGCTGCTGGACTCAGGACCTTAACCACAGTCAAATATGGCAGACGCCGCCCGTCCAAACGGCAGTAGCATGGGAGAAATGCAGCCGGTTCCCTTGGCAGGGGCCCATCCGACACCTAGATTGTGACCGGGCTGGACGTGAATCGGCCCTAACTTGCTGGCAACATAACAACACTGCCGGACCACCGACGGCAAAGGACCCCAGGATGAACGCCAATCTGCGCAATTTCGCCCTCTGGGTGATCATCGTCCTTTTGCTGTTGGCGCTGTTCACCCTGTTCCAGAACCCCGGGCAACGCACCACCGCGCAGGATATTTCGTTCTCGCAGCTCTTGACCGAGGTCGATCAAGGCCGCGTGCGCGACGTCTTGATCCAGGGGCCCGAGATCCACGGCACCTTCACGGACGGCCGCACCTTCCAGACCTACGCGCCGAACGACCCCAGCCTGATCCAGCGGCTCTACGGCAAGGGCGTGTCGATCACCGCGCGCCCGCAGCAGAACGACGTGCCCTGGTTCGTGTCGCTGCTGGTGTCGTGGCTGCCGTTCATCGCGCTCATTGGCGTTTGGATTTTCCTGTCGCGGCAGATGCAGGGCGCCGGCGGCAAGGCGCTCGGCTTCGGCAAGTCGCGCGCCAAGCTTCTCACCGAGGCGCACGGCCGCGTCACCTTCGAGGACGTGGCCGGCGTCGACGAGGCCAAGCAGGACCTGCAGGAGATCGTCGAATTCCTGCGCGATCCCGGAAAGTTCCAGCGCCTGGGCGGCAAGATTCCGCGCGGCGTGCTGCTGGTCGGGCCGCCCGGCACCGGCAAGACGCTGATCGCGCGCGCCGTGGCCGGCGAGGCCAACGTGCCGTTCTTCACCATTTCGGGTTCCGACTTCGTCGAGATGTTCGTCGGCGTCGGCGCCAGCCGCGTCCGCGACATGTTCGAGCAGGCCAAGAAGAACGCGCCCTGCATCATCTTCATCGACGAGATCGACGCGGTCGGCCGCCATCGCGGCGCCGGGCTGGGCGGCGGCAACGACGAGCGCGAGCAGACGCTCAACCAGTTGCTGGTCGAGATGGACGGCTTCGAGACCAACGAAGGCATCATCCTGATCGCCGCCACCAACCGGCCCGACGTGCTCGATCCGGCGCTGCTGCGTCCCGGCCGTTTCGACCGCCAGGTGATCGTGCCGAACCCCGACGTGGTCGGCCGCGAGCAGATCCTCAAGGTGCACGTGCGCAAGGTGCCGCTCGCTCCCGACGTCAACCTCAAGACCATCGCGCGCGGCACGCCCGGCTTCTCGGGCGCCGATCTCATGAACCTGGTCAACGAGGCCGCGCTGATGGCGGCGCGGCGCAACAAGCGCATGGTGACCCAGGTCGAGTTCGAGGATTCCAAGGACAAGGTGATGATGGGCGCGGAGCGCAAGTCGCTCGTCATGACCGAAGAGGAGAAGATGCTGACCGCCTATCACGAGGGCGGCCACGCCATCGTCGCGCTCAACGTCAAGGCCACCGACCCGCTGCACAAGGCGACCATCATCCCGCGCGGCCGCGCGCTCGGCATGGTCATGCAGCTGCCCGAGCGCGACAAGCTGTCGATGAGCCTCGAGCAGATGACCTCGCGGCTCGCCATCATGATGGGCGGGCGCGTGGCCGAGGAGCTGGTGTTCGGCCGCGAGAAAGTGACCTCGGGCGCCGCCTCCGACATCGAGCAGGCCACCAAGCTCGCGCGCATGATGGTGACGCGCTGGGGCCTCTCCGAGACGCTCGGCACCGTCGCCTACGGCGAGAACCAGGACGAGGTGTTCCTCGGCTACCAGGTGGCGCGCCAGCAGAACGTGTCGGAGGAGACGAGCCGCAAGATCGACGGCGAGATCAAGCGGCTGGTCGAGG
>JBEVIH010000216.1:0-11904 GCA_040510815.1 Xanthobacteraceae bacterium
GCCGCACGAACATCTCTTCGCTGTCGACCACGTCGTGGAAGCCGAAGCGGCGCGACTTGGTGACGTCCGACATCACATCCCAGTCGCAGCCGAAGACGTAATCGGCGAACGGCCAGGCCACCAGCTCCTCGTAGGCATAAGGCTTGAGCCCATGTTTCTCGGTCATGGTCCGCCACAACGCCGCCTTGTCCGCCATGTGGGCGGCGAGGCTGATCGTCTGCGGCTCGCCGGCCGGCATGTCGAAGGCGGCGGCGAGCTTCGGCCACAGGTTCTGCCAGCGGAAATAGTCGCCGTTGGTGATGTTGAAGGCTTCCAGCGCGCAGCGCGGCTCGCCCGCCGCCCACAGCGCCGCGTTGGCGAAGTGGGTGGATTCGGTGACCTGGTAGATCGACGCGTAGGCGCCGGGCTTGCCGGGGAAGCGCAGCGGCAGCCCGAGCTCCCTGCTGATCGCGGCGTAGACCGCGATCGCGGGCGCGAGTGACATCGGCGTGCCGGGCGCAAAGCCGCACAAGGTCTGCGGCCGCAGCTCGACCCAGTCCCAGCGCTTGCCGCGCTGGAAGCCGGCGAGCCAGTCGATCTGGTCGAAGTAGTAGTTCGGCCCCGTGTGGCGCGGATCGCTCTCGCGCGCCGGAGTCCGAAACGGCCCGAGATGGGAGCCGTAGTATTTCGTGCCGGTCACCAGCACGACGCGGCGCAGCACCGGCGCGGCCGCATCGATCGCGGTCACGGCGTTGACCAGCATGTCGCGGTTGGGCGCGATGTTCGACGCGTAATCGGCGGCCGCGCCGGCCGCGGGCTGGAACGCTGCATAGAAGACGTGGGTCGCGTCGGTGAGGCCGGCGAGCTTGGCGGCCGCGGGCTCACGGTCGAGCAGATCGACGCTGATGTGGCGGTAGCGCGGCGCGGCCGCGGCGGGGCGCCGCGCTGGCGAGCGAAGCGAGCGGCCAGCGCGGCCACTTGAGAGTGCGCGCGCCGGACACTCGCCCTGAACCGGGCTCGTCGGCGCGCGACGCGAGAGCCCGACGACGGACCAGCCGCCTTCCTGCAGCAGCCGCTCGACGATGTAGCGCCCGATGATGCCGAGCGCTCCGACCACGACAGCTAGTTTGCGCTCCGACATGCCTACTCGAGGAACCCTGCCAGCCGAGGCAGCCAGAGGCTGATGCTCGGGAAATAGATGCACAGCAGAAGCCCGATCACCTGTAGGGCGACGAACGGATACATGGCCCGGAACACGTCGTTCATGGTCACCCCCGGCGGGGCGGTGCCCTTCATGTAGAACAGCGTCGCTCCAAACGGCGGCGTCATGAACGCGGTCTGCAGGTTGACCGCGACCAGCGTGCCGAACCATGTCATCAGGGCGGTGTTGTTGCCGATGTGGTCGGAGAAATCGTACTTCGCCAGGATCGGCCCGAACACGGGCAGGATGATGAGGCAGATCTCGATCCATTCGAACGGGAAGCCGAGCAGGAAGATGAGCACCATGACGAAGGTGAGCATCTCCCACTTCGTGTCGATGCCGATATACGTCAGCGTCGACATCATGAGCTCGTCACCGCCTAGGACGCGGAACACGTAGGAGAAGCCGGTCGCGCCGAGGAAGATCAGGAACACCAGCCCATTGGCGCGGCAGGACGAGTAGATCGCCTCGTGCATCATCTTGATCGTCAGGCGCTTGTTCAGCGCGGCGATGAACATGGAGCCCAGAACGCCCACGGCACCGCTCTCGGTGGGCGTGGCCCAGCCGGCGAAGATCGATCCCAGCACAATCACCATCAGCGTCGTCATCGGAAACAGGCCGCGCCAGAGGGCGTACCAGAACTCCGCGCGGGTCTGCGGCCCGTACTCGGGCGGCAGCGTGGGCGCCGCCCCCGGCTTGAGGATCGAGACGATCACGATATAGACCAGGTAGAGGCCGGACAGCATGAGGCCCGGCATGATGGCGGAGAGAAACAGGTTGCCGGCCGAGGTCGCCAGCATCTCCGCCATCACGACCAGCATGATGGCCGGCGGAATGAGGATGCCGAGGGTTCCGGCCGAGGCGATCGTGCCGATGGCAAGCCGCTTGTCGTAGCCCGCCGCCAGCATTTGCGGCAGGGCAATCACCGAAAGCGTGATCACGGCTGCGCCGACGACTCCGATCGGCGCGGCCAGGATCGTGCCCATGACCATCACCGAGACCGCCAGCGCGCCTGGGCACCACTTCAGCAGAACCTCGGTTGCGTCCAGCATGTCCTTGGCCGAGCCGGATCGCTCCAGGATCGCGCCCATGAAGATGAACATGGGGATCGAGGCCAGCACCGGATCGTTGGCGACGCCGCCCCACATGCGCAGCACGATGTCGGATAGGCCGATCAGCTTGAACACGCCGAGGTACCAGCCCGCGACCGCGAAGATCAGCGACAGCCCGCCCATGATGAAGGCGACCGGGTAGCCCACGAAAATAAAGATGAACATCGACACGAACATGATCAGGGCGAGGTGATCGGCAATCCAATCGAGCACAGCGGTTCCCCTTGGGACTAAACGTCCATCACGACGGTGCCGATCTGTAGATTGACTTCCTCACGCGGCAAGTGCCCGAACAGGAAGACGATCACGCGCAGCAGCACACTGAGGATGCCGAGCACCACCAGCCAGAGACCGGCCGCGTAGACGCCCTTGATGATCCAGCGGTGGGTCAGCCCCACCGTGCTGTCGGACTGCTCGCCAAGCAGGTAGGACTGCTCAACGAAACTTATGCTGTAGTATGCGACGAGCGCCATGTAGGGCAGCGCCAGCACGAGGCAGCCGACAAGCTCAACCCAGGCTTTGCCGCGATACGTCATCCGCTCGGTGAAGGAATCGACCCGAGGATGGGCATTGATCGTGTAGCAGTAGCCCATCCACAGCGAGAAGATTGCGGCGTGGAAATGCCACTCGAGCTCTTGCAGCTTGGTGTAAGGCAACTGCATGCCGAACTTGCGTGCGACGACATCGAAGGAGGTCACCACCGCCATGATGACCAGCAGCCAGCCGGATGTCAGGGCGATCCATTCGAGCAGCCGACGCATGCTTTCCGACAGCTTCAACAGCGCGCGCATCTGTGCGTCCCCTGTCGGCAGCGGCCTCGCGGCAATCCACGCCTTTTTCGTGCAACAACAAAGACGTGGATGGCACCGGAAGTCGCGCTTGCCCGACTTCCGCACTAGTTAAGGGGCGCAAGTCGGATAAACCCGACTTGCGGTGACAAGCCCGGCCGTCACGATGTGGATTGGATCACGCTCAAATGCCGTTGGCCGGAGTCCCGCTCACTTGCCGCTGAGGTAAGTGGGCTTGACGACCTGCGCATCGCCCCAGATCGCGTATTTCTTGCGGAAGTCGAGATAGTGATCGGCAACCTTCTTGAACGTCGCGTCCTTGGCCGACTCTTCCTTGATCACCTCGAACCACGCCTTCTCGAAGGCGGCCAGATCCTGATCGCTCCAGCGCTTGACCTGCACCTTGTACTTGTCGCGCATCTCGGCCATGACGTCGAACTGCATCGCCTCGCTCTCGGCATAGGTGTAGGCCACCTGCGCTCGGCCGGCGACCTCGATCATCGCCTTGTAATGCTCGGGCAGCGCATCCCACTCCTTCTTGTTCATCAGGAACTCGCTGCACGAGACCAACTGGTGCCAACCGGGAAAGTAGTTGAACTTGGCGATCTGGTGGAAGCCGAGCTTGATGTCCATGGTGGGCATCGAGAACTCGGTGGCGTCGATGACGCCGCGCTCCAGCGCCTGGTAGATGTCGGCCGCCGCCAGCAGCTGCGTCGAGACGCCGAGCTTCTGCATCACTTGGGCGCCGAGCCCGAAGAAGCGCATCTTCAGGCCCTTCAGCTCCTCAATTGACTTGATCTCGCCGCGAAACCAACCCGATGTCTCGGGGCCGATGCAGAAGCAGTCGACAGCGATGAGATTGTGCTTGGCGTAGATTTCTGCCCGCAGCTGGTTGCCGCCACCGAACCACTTCCACGCCACGAACTCGCCGAAGCCCGGGCCGAACGGCACCGTGGTGAAGAAGGCCAGCGCCGGATACTTGCCGGTGTGGTAGCCGGGCGTCGTCCAGCACGACTCGATCGATCCTTTGGAGACCGCGTCGAAGCACTCGAGCGGCGGAATCAGGGCGCCGGGCTCGAAGAACTTGATGTCGAACTTGCCGCCGGACATGCGCTCGATATCCTTGGTGAAGCGCACGCCAGAAGGACCAAGGTGCGGCAGCTGGCTGCCGAACGCGCTCTGCATCTTCCAGCGCACGCGCTCCTGGGCGTTCGCCGCGGTGAGTACCAGTGTGAAGGTCAGGGCGGATACGCCCAAGATTCCCAGCTTCAACAACCCTTTCGACATGTTGCGTTCCTCCCTGTTGGCCATCGCTGCGCCGAGCAAGACGCCTTCCGCTCGACGCCCTCTGAACGTCGGCATCGCGACGGCACAATTGTTGGGGCAGAAAGCGCTTGTTTTAACGCACGCATCAGGCGGCGCGGGCAGGCTTTTTCGCTTTGCCCCAATGCGTGAAAACGTGACACGGAGGCCCACCACTGTCAAAAGGTTTTGGGGCAGCGGCGCTTTCCGGCCGGGCAAGCGTGCGCGTAGCACGATGAGCGGAAATGCCCGCGTTCCTCACAATGAGGGCGGGAAGGGCCGGCTCGCGAGGGGAAGCAGGCAACCATGACCGAAGGCCTCAGAATCCCTGCACGACGGCATTCGTTGGCCGCGTTCATCACCAACAATCCCCGGCTTCGGCGCGCGACGATGCGCAGGCACAACGCCTGCCACCGTCAGAACGGCACCACCAGGCCGTCATGCGGCGCGTCGCAGTCGACCAGGTCGACGCGCTTCCAGGCGATCCTGATGCCGCCGTCGGCCAGCACCAGGCGATGCAGCGCGGTGCCGGCGAAGATGCGCTGGCTCTCGCGGCGATATTCGATCATCACGAACTTCGATCGGACGGTGCAGGCGCTGCCGCCGCCGTCCTCGATCGACACCTGGCCGACCATGCGGCTGGTGCGCGAGCGCGGCTCCTGCGAATAGATGCGCGGGCTCGCCAGCCGCCGCACCCGGGTCTCCAGCAGGCGGCGGTCGTCGTACATCAGCGACACCGTGTCGTGGGGATTGTCCTGGGCGGGCTCGCTCGGCACCCAGTACCAGGCATCGGCGGTGAACAGCGCGAGCCAGTCGTCGAACCGGGCCTCGTCGAGCAGCCGCGCCTCGTGCATGAGAAACTGCTCGCAGCGGCGCAGATCGAGCGGATGGCCGGCCGTGCCGGCCGCCCGGCGGCGAGGCGCGGCGGCGCGGCGCCGGCGGGAGACCGCGCTCGTGGTTTTCGACTTGCGCCGCTTGGCCATTCGGTCGGTCAGGAGGCGGCACGCACCGCAGCGGCCTGACCGTTCGTCATGTAGCCGAGCCAGGCGTCGAACATGTTGCGGATATAGACCTCGCTGGTCGAGTTCTTGCCGCGCCGGCCGCCATGCGCGTCGGGCACGTCGCTCTGGTAGCCGCGCCCGATCTGCAGCCACTCGGTGCCCTGGCTCGACAGCCCCAGCTCGATGCGGTTGTAGATTTCGAGGTCGTCGGTGAGCACCAGCGAGCCGGTGCCGTTGACCACGTTGGCGAAGGCGATGGTGTTGCGGAACATCGCCTCGGGCGCACCCTTGAGCCGCACATTATATGTGTGCACGACGGTGCGGTTGACCGCGACCGGATGCACCACGCGCAACTGCTGGAACTGGCTCATGAACGAGAGGTTCGGATAGATGTTGCTGTTCCAGCGGCGTACCTCCAGGATCCGCCTGGCTTCGGCCTTTCCTTTCTTGCGCTCGAGCGCCGCAATGTAGTCGCGGAACACCGGGTCCTTGAGCGCGGCGACCAGCTTGGAATCGTCGTGGTAGTCGCCGAGATAGCTGTGGCCGTTGGGATAGGTCCAGATGCCGACCTGGGTTTCCCAGAAGCTGTAGGGCGCCCCGTTCTGCCGCATCTGGCGGATGGCGATCTCGCCCGAGCCGTCGGAATGGACCGCGTCGGACTGCTGCTGCGCGGCCTCGATCGAGGAGCGGTGCACGAACAGCGGATGCGCGGCGTCGCACAGATTCTCGAAATAGACCTTCCAGTTGGCATTGTAGGCGTGCCGCAACGCGCCGCCGGCGATCTCGATCTCGCCGTCGGGCGCGCGATCGACCAGGTCGTCGAGCGAGGTGGTCATGTGACCGAGCGACTCTTCGAGGCTCGGGCCGTCCTCCGCCCCGCTGGCGAACACGAAGCCGCGGTAGCTCGTCACCCGCGGCACGCGCCGCATGGCGGTCTTCGGATTGGCGGGATCGAAGTCCGACGGATAGCCGTGGTTGAGCGGCACCGCCTTGAGCCGGCCGTCGAGATGGTAGGTCCAGCCGTGATAGCAGCAGGTGAATTCCGGCGCGTTGCCCTTCTCGATCGCCACCACCATGGCGCCGCGGTGGGCGCACTGGTTGTGGATCACCCGCACGGTGCCGTCCATGTCGCGCACCAGGATCACCGGCCGCGCCCCCATATGGGTGGCGAAATAGTCGCCCGGCTTCTTGATCTGGCTCTCGTGGCCGACATAGACCCAGGCGGTGTAGAAGATGCGATCCATCTCGAGCGCGAAGATCGCCGGATCGGTGTAGAGCCGCCGATGCACGCGGCCGGGCGCAAGGTATTGCGCGAGCCCTTCCGTTGTTTCCATGGTCTCGTCCCTGCGAAGGCGCACAGGACGATACATTACAGCATCGCCGCGAGGTTGGCTGCCTCTTTTGAGCGTCATGCGCCGGCGGGGCGCTCCGGTCCCGCTCGCATCAGCTTGTCCGCTCCTTCGGTCGCGGCAGGCGCGGGAAGGATCGCATGAGCTCGAGGCCCGGATAGCTGCGCCGACAGTAGGGCACCAGCTCATCGACGAACCGCTTCGCGTAAGGCGCGAGCGAGCGCTGCGGATCCCAGGCGATCCGCATCCAGCGTCCGAGCGCGGCTCCACGCTGCAGCAACGCCACGGCATGGACGCGTCCGCGCGGCATTTGAACCGTGGAGGGCACGAGCGCTATCCCATAGCCCGAGGCAGCCAGCGCAATCGCGGTGTGCGGGGCGGCGGTCTCCAACAGCACGCGCGGGCGGAAATGCGCCACGCTGCACGCCGCCTCGAACCAGTCGCGCGAAGCAAAACCGCCGCGCAGCAACACCAGCGGCTCGTCCGCGAGCTCCGCGACATCGAGCGCTCGGCGACGGGCGAACTTGTGGTTCTTTCCAACGACCGCCAGGCCGTGGACCGGATACACCAGCCGGTAGTCGAAGCGCTCATCGTCCACCGCCATGAGCGCCAGGAGAATATGGCCGCGCTCGAGCAGGCCGGGCAGATTGGTGCCCCCTTCCTCGACCAGTTGGACTTCGACGCCGGGATATATTTCGCGGAAACGGTTGAGGAAGCCGGCCAGCGTGCTCTCGATCACCTGCGGCGTCCCGCCGACGCGCAGGATGCCGGTTTCCCCCTTCTTGAGGGCGCCGGCCCGCTCGCTGAGCGATTCGGCTTCCGCCAGCAGACGACGCGTCCGCCGCAGCAGGTCCTCGCCTTCCGAGGTGAGCTGCACGCGCCGGCCGATGCGGTCGAACAGCGTCAGGCCGAGGTCGCTTTCGAGGGCATGGATCTGGCGCGAGACCGCCGGCTGGCTGAGGTTGAGCCGCGCCGCCGCCCGGTGAACGCCGCCGGCATCGACGATCGCCACGAAGGTGCGCAGGTGGCCGAAGTTCATGGCTGATGCTCATAAATGATCGAAAATGAGATCATAAATGCATTGGACGTATCAAGAGGGCTCTGCCTATCGTTCGCCCGGCCCCGGCCGCCCGCTTGGACTCGCGCGCACCCGGCATTTGCTTCATGCGAACAACGCAATTGTCAGCGTTCGTGTGCACGTAAATGTAAGTTGGCGACCTTGGATTCTTCAATCGCAGCCAGATCGGAGAACACGAACATGCATGTGCATTCGAAGCGGATGTTGTTTGCTGGCCTGATCACCGCGGCACTCAGCGGCGGCGCCCTCGGCCAGCAGGACGAGAAGCTCGGGAAGCTCATCTTCCCGACCTCCTGCGATCCCAAGGTGCAGGCCGAGTTCGAGCGCGGCGTCGCGATGATCCATTCGTACTGGTTCACGATCGCGCGCCGGACGTTCGAGGGCGTGCTGCGCCAGGACCCCGGCTGCGCGATGGCGCACTGGGGCGTGGCGCTGGACATCCTCGGCAACACCCTGGTCGGACCGCCGACGCGGGAAAACGCGAATATCGCCTGGGCGGAGCTCGAAAAGGCGCGCGCGATCGGCGCCAAGACGCAGCGCGAGCGCGACTGGATCGAGGCGCTGAGCGCCTATTACCGCGACCACGACAAGACCCCGGTCAACGCCCGGCTCGCCGCCTACAAGGCCGCGTTGGCGCAGATGGTCGAGCGCTACCCCGACGACTTCGAGGCCAGGGTGTTCCACGCGCTCACCCTGCAGGCGGCGGCGTCGCACGCCGACACCAGCTATGCCGACCAGCTCAAGTCGGTGGCGATCCTGGAGAAGCTCTACGACCAGAACCCGCAGCATCCCGGCGTGACGCATTTCATCATCCACGCCTATGACTTTGCGCCGCTGGCGGAGAAAGGCATCCCGGCCGCCCGGCGCTACGCCGCCATCGCGCCGGCGGTGCCGCACGCCCGCCACATGCCGTCGCACATCTATTCGATGGTCGGGCTGTGGGAGGAATCGATCGCGTCGAACGCTTCGGCGATCGAGATCCAGCCCGACTATTATCACGCGGCGGACTTCTCGGTGTACGCGCACCTGCAGCTTGCGCAGGACGCCAAGGCCAAGGCGCTGACCGACAGATCGATCGCCACCGCGGACCGCGGCGACCGCCCGATCATCTTCGTCAACTTCACGGCCAAGAACGCCATGCCGGCGCGTTACGTGCTCGAGCGCGCCGACTGGGCCGGCGCCGCGGCGCTCCCGCTCAAGCCGAGTCAGTACCCGCAGGCCGATTCGCTCACTCATTTCGCGCGCGGGCTGGGAATGGCGCGCAGCGGCGATCTCGCCGGCGCCAAAGCGGAGATCGCGGCCATCAAGGCGCTTCGCGCCAAGCTCGAGGCGGCCAACCAGTCCTACTGGGCCGACCGCTCGGAAGAGCAGATTCTCGCGATCTCGGCCTGGATCGCGCTCAAGGACGGCGCGCGCGAGCAGGCGCTCAAGTTCATGCGCACGGCCGCCGACGGCGAGGACGGCAGCGTCAAGCACGTGGCGATGGAAAACCGCCTCTATCCGTTCCGCGAGCTCTTGGGCGAGCTGCTGCTCGAGATGGGAGACTCGACGGCCGCTCTGAGCGAGTTCGAGACCGCGCTCAAGCAGACCCCCAACCGCTACCGCGCGTTCCTGGGAATAGCGCGGGCCGCCAATGCGGCGGGCAATCGCGCGAAGGCGTCCGAGTACTACGGCAAGCTGGTGGAGCTGACCAGGAACGCCGATACCGAGCGGCAGGACATCCGCGAGGCCAAGGAATTCCTGGCGCGGAAATGATAATATAGCGGCGCACCGAGGAACGCCGGCTGGCGGGCTTGGCGTCGCCGGCCGGCACCGCGCGCAGGCAACCATGATCCGCTCGATCGCATGGGCTGCTGGGCTGGGCGCGCTGGTCGCGGCGGGGACGCTTTACGCCGCCACCCAGTCGCCGTGGCGAAGCTCGATCGCGGGCTGGCTCGGCGCCGCCGAATCGGCGACCGAAGCGAAAATCGCGCCGGACGCCTGGCCGATCTGCACCACCATGGGAGCGATGGGGTCGGAGGCCGACTGGGCGCAGCTCGATCCCGATTTCGCGGCCGGCAAGAAGGCGCTGGTCGCGGAGGATTGGAACGCAGCCATCGCGGCGCTCAAGCTCGCCGCATTGCGCGACCCGGGCAACGCCGACATCCAGAACTATATCGGCTATGGCTACCGCCGGCTGCGCCAGATGGGGCCGGCGATGCAGCATTACCAGCAGGCGCTGATGCTCAACCGGCGCCACCGCAGCGCGCACGAGCATCTCGGCGAGCTCTACCTGGCGCTGGGCGAGCCCGCCGGAGCCGAGCAGCAGCTTGCGGTGCTGGAGGAGATTTGCCTGATCCCCTGTACGGAAACCGACGATCTCAAGCGGGCGATCGCGACCTACCGGAAGCTGGTAGCGCGCTGATCCGGCAAACCGGGAGCCAACACGATGTTCGACCTCGATCAATTCATCGCCGATTGTCGTAGCGCGCTCGCCGCCGACAAATCCCACAAGCTCGTCCGCGAGGTCGTCGCCAAGGCGGTGTCCGATCCGGCCGCGGTTCTCAAGCGGCTGGGGGAGCCGGCCCACTGCGCGCTCACAGCGCTGCATCGCTCGGAGGATCTGACCATCCTGAACATCGTATGGGCACCACACATGACGGTGGCGCCGCACAATCACAACATGTGGGCGGTGATCGGGATCTACACCGGACGCGAGGACAACATCTTCTGGCGCCGGCTGCCGGGCGGCAACGGCCGGCTGGAGGCCGCCGGCGCAAAAGCCCTCGGCCGGGGCGACGCCGAGCCGCTGGGCCGCGACATCATCCATTCGGTGACCAACCCGATTCCCAGGCTGACCGCCGCCATCCATGTCTATGGCGGCGACTTCTTCGCTCCGGAGAAGCGCAGCGAATGGGACCCGGAAACGCTCGACGAGCAGCGCTGGGACCCGGAACGGGCGGTGCGCCGGTTCGACGAGGCCAACCGGCCGACGTAGAAGTCCGGCAGCTTGGCGAGCCGTTCGACCTGGCAGCGAACGGCTACTCGATCACCTCGTCGGCGCGGCCAAGGAGCGCGAACGGCACGGTGAGGCCGAGCGCCTTGGCGGTCTTCATATTGATGATCAGCTCGACTTTCGCGGACTGCTGGACCGGCAGGTCGGCCGGCTTCTCGCCCTTGAGAATCCGTCCGACGTAGATGCCGGCCTGACGATACGAATCCGTGATGCTGCCGCCGTAGCTCATCAGGCCGCCGGCGGCGGCGAACTCGCGATAGGTGTAGATCGCGGGCACCGCGTGGCGCACCGTCAATGCGGCGAGCTGCTCGCTCCGGCTGTTGAAGAATGCCTCGGGAGAGATGACAAGCGCGCCTGCCCGCAATCGGGTCAGGGTTGCGAAGGCCGCATCGATGTCGCGTTCGGTGCTCGCTTGCAGGATGTGGAGCTCGAGGCCGAGGGTGCGGGCCGCCGCCTGCATGTCTCTCACTTGGATCTCGGCAGAGCGATTGGCCGGGTTGACGAGGATCGCAATGGTGGTCGCCGCGGGGACCAGCTCGTGCAGCAGCTCGAGCCGCTTCGGCCCCAGCTCCACCCCCAATGAGGTCACACCCGTAAGGTTGCCGCCCGGCCGGCTCAAGCTGGCGACAAGTCCGGCCTGGACCGGGTCGGCCCCTGTCAGGAAAACGATTGGAATCGTCGCGGTCGCGGCCTTGGCTGCCAACGCCGAAGCATTTCCGCTGGTCGCAATCACGGTGACCTGGCGACGAACCAGATCGGCCGCCAGCGCTGGCAGCCGATCGTATTGGCCGTGAGCCCAGTGGTGCTCGATCGCAACGTTGCGACCCTCGACATAGCCGGTTTCGTTCAGACCTCGGCGGAACGCGGCCACGAGCGGCGTAGATTCGTCGGCCGATCTGCCATCGAGAACCCCGATCACCGGCAGCGCCGACTGCTGCGCGCGCACGGCGAGCGGCCAGGCAGTTGCCGCGCCGCCGAGAAGAGTAATGAACGTGCGGCGCTTCATCATGAGGAATTCCACGCCCCGCCTGCTCGGCGAAAGCTATTTGACGAAGGCGTTGCTGTAGAGGTCCTCGACCGGCGAGGCCTTCTGGATCAG
>JBEVIH010000217.1:0-21949 GCA_040510815.1 Xanthobacteraceae bacterium
ACGGCATCGAGGACCAGGTCGGCAAGGACGAGATCTGGATCCGGCTGCTGCGCTGGTTCATCGAGCGGTTCAAGCAGTAGCGGCGGCCGTCACGTCCCCAGCAGCGCGGCCAGCCAGGCCGGCCGCAAGGAAATGCCGGCGAAGCCGGCAACGCCCATGACAAAGCCATAGGCGCCGAAGGCCCAGGCGACAAACAGCAGCCAGTACAAGTCGACCAGCGCGGCGACGGCGGAAAGCGCGATCGCGATCGACAGGAAGGCGTCCGACATGTCGAACTGGTCGTCGCGGTAGTTGAGCCGCTCATACTCGGCCTCGAGCCGCTCGGCCTTCGCCCGCGTCTCCTTCGAGCGCTCCTGATATTTCTTGATGTCGGCTTCGTATTCGGCGGCCTGCTTGGCGGCGAGCGTCTTGTCGATCTGCCCGCTCGTCTCCAGGAGGCGGAGCGTGGAGAGCCCGTTCTCGTCCACGTGCAGCTTGATGCGCGAGGCCTGGTATTCGGTCCAGGCATCGACCGATTCCGCTTTCGCCTTCTGCATCGCCTGGTTGATGTTGTCGTCCTTGGTCTTCGACACCGCCATGAACACGGTGAGCATGACCACCGTGATGGCGACCAGATTGTTGAGGCGCCGGTCGTCGCCTTCGGTCTTGACGTCTGTGTCCATGGCAGGTCCCCCGACTTGAGAGGACGAATTCTAGCGGAACTTGCCGCCGTCGTTGAAGTGGCTGCAGGCGCGCCGCGCAGTTTCGATCGTCCGCGCCTGGGCAAGCCGGCGCCGGTCGCCTATGTTGAGGCCATGCCCATCCATGAGGCCAGCATGATCGACGTAGGATTGCGGCGCGGCGCGCTGGCGGCGGCCGTCGCCGCTCTCCTGTGCGCGCCGGCCGCCGCCCAGCAAAATCTCGACAAGGTGTCGTTCGGCACCAACTGGGTGGCGGAGGCGGAGCACGGCGGCCACTACCAGGCGGTCGCCGACGGCACCTATCGCCAGTACGGGCTCGACGTGACCATCGTGCCGGGCGGCCCGAATGTGAATAACCGCATCCTGCTCCCGGTCGGCAAGCTCGACTTCTACATGATCGCCACCACTCTGCAGGCCTTCGATGCGCTCGAGCAGAACATCCCGACCCTCCAGGTCGCCGCCATGTTCCAGAAGGATCCGCAGACCTTGCTCGCGCATCCGGACCAGGGGATCGAGAAAATCGAGGACTTGAAACAGCTCACCTTGTTCATGTCCGCCGGGGTGGTCACCAGCTATTTTCAATGGCTCAAGGCGAATTTCGGCTTCAGCGATTCGAAGCTCAAACCCTACAACTTCAATCCGCAGCCGTTTCTCGCCGACAAGCGGAGCGCGATGCAGGGCTATGTGACGTCGGAACCCTACGCGGTCGAGAAGGCGGGCGGCTTCAAGCCGAAGATTTTCCTCCTCGCCGACCACGGCTTCGACAGCTACTCGACCTTGATCGAGACCCGCCGCGAGCTGGTCGAGAAGCGGCCCGAACTGGTGCAGCGCTTCGTCGATGCCTCGATCATCGGCTGGTACAACTACCTCTACGGCGACAACAGGGCGGCAAACGCGCTGATCAAGCGGCACAACCCGGAAATGACCGACGACTTGATCGCCTATTCGATCGCCAAGATGAAGGACTACGGCATCGTCGATTCCGGTGAAGCCGCCACGCACGGCATCGGCGCCATGACCGACGCGCGCATGAAGAGCTTCTACGATCAGATGGTGCGCGCGGGCGTGGTGAAGCCGTCGCTCGATCTCGCCAAGTCCTATACGCTGCGGTTCGTGAACAAGAAGCTCGGGCTCGATCTGCGGCCGAAATAGCGCCCGCTTCCGCCGCTGTGGGCGTGGCGCGCAATGGCGCAACCCATTGTAAGATGACAGATTGAGCAGCCGAGCCGCGAAATTGCGACGTGTCTGACAGTTCCGCCACATTGTCCGTGATGTCCGGCGCCTTCGTGGTCGCGCTGCGCGGCGTCGGCAAGACCTTCAGCAACGGCGTGGTCGCGCTCGACCGGCTCAACCTCGATGTGTGGCCGGGCGAGTTCGTGTCGCTGCTCGGCCCGTCCGGCTGCGGCAAGTCGACCGCGCTGCGGCTGATCGCCGGCCTGAGCGAGCCGACCCGCGGCGCCATCGAGTGGGCGGGCGCCGCCGAAGGGGCGCGGGGCGCCGGCCAGATCGGTTTCGTGTTCCAGGAGCCGACCCTGATGCCCTGGGCGAGCGTGGCCGCCAATGTGCGCCTGCCGCTGAAGATCAAGCGGCTTGCGGACGGGGCACAGCCGCGCGTCCAGGCGGCGCTCGAGCGGGTCGGGCTCGCCGACTGCGCCGACGCCTATCCGCGCGAGCTTTCCGGCGGCATGAAGATGCGCACCTCGATCGCGCGTGCGCTGGTCACCGAGCCGAAGCTGCTGTTGATGGACGAGCCGTTCGCGGCGCTCGACGAGATCACGCGCTTCAAGCTCAACGACGATTTGCTGTCGCTCTGGCGGTCGCTCGGCAAGACCGTGGTGTTCGTCACCCATTCGGTGTTCGAATCGGTCTATCTCTCGCAGCGCATCGTCGTGATGACGCCGCGGCCGGGGCGGGTGTTCACCGAGGTGCTGATCGACGCGCCCTATCCGCGCGACGAGCGCTTCCGCACCTCCGCCGAATATGCCGGCCTTTGCCGCAAGGCCTCGGAAGCGCTCGCCGGCGCCATGACGGCGGGGGACACCTGATGAGCGACGTACGGCACGCCGCGGCGGAGGAGAGCAGCGCACGCCGGTTTGCGCACCGTGTCCTGCGCGTGCTGCTGCCGATCGCGGTGCTGGCCGGCGGCATCGTGCTGTGGGACTGGCTGGTGCACCGCTACCAGATCCCGCCCTATGTGCTGCCCGGCCCGCGGCTGGTGTTCGCCACCCTCATCTCCGACTGGGATCTGCTGTCGACCTCGCTCATGGTCACGCTCACCATCACGATCGAGGGTTTCGTGCTGGCGCTCATCGGCGGGATCGGGCTGGCGGTGCTGTTCAGCCAGTCGCGGCTGGTAGAATATTCGCTCTATCCCTACGCGGTGATTCTGCAGGTCACGCCGATCGTCGCGATCGCGCCGCTGCTGCTGATCTATCTGCCGCAGCAGGGGGCGGTGCTCGCCTGCGCCTGGCTGGTCGCCTTCTTTCCCGTGCTCGCCAACACCACGCTCGGCCTGAACTCGGTCGATCACCACCTGGTCGATCTTTTCCGGCTCTACGGCGCGTCGCGCTGGCAGGTGCTGTGGGAGCTCAAGCTGCCGGCGGCGCTGCCGCACATTCTCGGCGGCGTGAAGATCGCGGGCGGACTCTCGCTGATCGGCGCGGTCGTCGCCGAGATCGCCGCCGGCGCCGCCGGCGCCGGGTCGGGGCTCGCCTACCGCATCAGCGAATCCGGCTACCGGCTCGCCATCCCGCGCATGTTCGCGGCGCTGCTGCTGTTGTCGATCACCGGTATCGTCATTTTCTTCGCGCTGTCGCTGGTCTCTCATCTGCTGCTGCGGCGCTGGCACGAGAGCGCGGTGATCCAGGAGGTATAGGGGCGGCATTTGCGCGCCTTGCCACGGGGGCGGGCTCTCATGCAGGCTAGGCGTGGGCCGGAACCGCGGCCGAGCAGGTCACGGAGGAGGGTTGCATGGCTTGGATCGTGAATGTCGTTGTCGCGCTGGTCGTCCTCTGCGCGTTGCCCGCGCAGGCGCAGAACTATCCGGCCAAGCCGATCCACATCCTGGTGCCCTACGCGCCGGGCGGCATCACCGACATCGCCGCCCGCATCCTCGGAGCCAAGTTGACCGAGGCCTGGGGCCAGCAGGTGGTGGTGGAGAACCGGCCCGGCGGCAACGGCTTCATCGCGATGACGGCGGGGGCCAAGGCGGCGCCCGACGGCTACACGCTGACCATGGCGACGGTCGGCGACGTCGCGATCAATCCGGCGCTGTTCAAGGACATGCCGTACGACGCGCAGCGCGATTTTGCGCCGATCGCGATGGTCAGCGACGCGCCGATGGTGCTGGCCGCGAATGCCAACGCGCCCTTCAAGTCGGTGGCCGAGGTGATCGCCGGCGCCAAGGCGCAGCCGGGGCGCATCTCGGTCGCCACGCCGGGCAACGGCAGCGTCAATCAGGTCGTGCTCGAATGGATGGCGCTCAATACCGGCACCCAGTTCCAGCATATCCCCTACAAGGGCGGCGCGCCGGCGGCGGCCTCGCTGGCCGCCGGCGACATCCCGCTCGGTGTGCTGGCGAGCTCGTCGGCCGCTCCGCACGTCAAATCGGGTCGCGCCCGCGTGCTGGCGGTGACGATGGTCAAGCGGTCGAAATTCAATCCCGAATGGCAGACGCTGCAGGAGGCCGGCGTGAAGGAGGTCGATGCCTCCAATTGGACCGCGCTGTTCGCTCCCAAGGGGACTCCGCAGCCGATCATCGACAAGCTCAACGCCGAGGTGGTGAAGATCTTGAACATGCCCGACGTCAAGGAGCGCTTCGCCGGCGGCGGCGTCGAGACGATCCCCTCGAGCGCCGCCGAGTTGGACGCGCGCGTCAAGCAGGAAGCGGAGCGCTTCAAGGTCATCGTCCAGAAGGCCAACATCAAGCCGGATTGATGCGCGGCATCGGTAGGGTGGGCAAAGGCGCGGGCTGCGACCTCAGTCTCGCCACCCGAGCGGCGCAGCGCCGCGCCCACGCGGCTCGTCTTACGCGGTTGGCCACACGTAGGCACCGCGCGCAAGTGCGCGCCTTTGCCCACCCTACGGCGCTGCGTTCGGGTGACTGATGCGCATCCGCGCGCCGAAGGACTTCTGGGCGGGACTGATCTTCGTCGCGATCGGGGGCGGCTTCATCCTGCTGGCGAGCCAATATCGCCTCGGCACCATGCATCGCATGGGGCCGGCCATGTTTCCCACGCTGGTCGGCGCGCTGCTCGTGCTGCTCGGCGCGGTCCTTGCGTTGCGCTCGTTCGTGCTCGCGGGCGAGCCGGTGCCGCGCTTTTACGCCCGGCCGATCGGCGTCTCGCTCATCGCCATCGTCCTGTTCGGGCTGGCGCTGCAATGGCTCGGGCTGATGGCGGCCGTCGCCGTCCTGGTCGTCGTTAGCGCCTATGCGGCGCGCGACGTCCGCCCGCTGGAGAATCTCGCGCTGGCCGCCGTCATGGTGCTGTTCTCGGTCGCGGTCTTCGTCTGGCTGCTCGGTCTTCCGTTGCCGCTATGGCCCGACCGGTGAGGCGAGAATGGAAACGCTCTCCAACCTCGCTTTCGGCCTGACCGTCGCGCTCGGATGGCAGAACATCGTCTATTGCTTCATCGGCTGCTTCCTCGGCACGCTGGTCGGCGTGCTGCCCGGGATCGGGCCGGTGGCGACGGTCGCCATGCTGTTGCCGTTCACCTTCGGGCTCGGGCCGGCGCCGGCGCTGATCATGCTCGCCGGCATCTACTACGGCGCCCAGTACGGCGGCTCGACCACCGCGATCCTGGTCAATATTCCGGGCGAGTCGTCGTCCGTCGTCACCACCCTCGACGGCCACCAGATGGCGCGCCGCGGCCGCGCCGGTCCCGCGCTCGGGATCGCGGCCATCGGCTCCTTCATCGCCGGCTGCATCGCGACCTTGGTGGTCGCCTATTTCGCTCCGCCGCTCGCCGACATCGCGCTCAGGTTCGGGCCGGCGGACTATTTCTCGCTGATGGTGTTCGGCCTGATCGCCGCCGTGGTGCTGGCGCGCGGCTCGCTGCTCAAGGCGATCGTCATGGTCTGCTTCGGCATCCTGCTCGGCCTGATCGGGACCGACGTGAATTCCGGCGTCATCCGGTTCGCCTTCGGTGCGCCCGAGCTCGCCGACGGTCTCGGCTTCGTCGCGCTCGCCATGGCGTTCTTCGGCATCACCGACGTGGTGCTCAACCTCGAGCATTCGGGAAAGCAGGAGGTGTTCACCTCGCATATCGGCCGCGTCCTGCCCACGCGCGAGGACCTGCGCACGAGTTTCTGGTCGATCATGCGCGGCACCTTCCTGGGCTCGCTGCTCGGCATTCTGCCGGGCGGCGGCGCGCTGCTCGCCTCGTTCGCCGCCTACATGCTCGAGAAGAAGTTCGCCAAGCCGCCGCGCGCCTTCGGCGAGGGCGACATCCGCGGCGTCGCGGCGCCGGAATCCGCCAACAATGCCGGTGCGCAGACCTCGTTCATCCCGATGCTCACGCTCGGCATCCCGTCGAACCCGACCATGGCCCTGATGATCGGCGCGCTGATGATCCAGGGCATCGCGCCCGGCCCGCAGGTGATGACCGAGCGTCCTGAGCTGTTCTGGGGGCTGATCGCCAGCATGTGGGTGGGCAACCTGATGCTGCTGGTGCTCAACCTGCCGCTGGTCGGCCTGTGGATTCGCCTGCTGGCGGTGCCCTATCGGCTGCTGTTTCCGGCAATCTTCGTGTTCTGCTGCATCGGCGTCTACACCGTCGACAACAAGATCTTCGACATCTATGAGATCGCCGCGCTGTCGGCGCTCGGCTACGTGCTGCTCAAGCTCGACTGCGAGCCGGCGCCGATGGTGCTCGGATTCATTCTCGGGCCGATCATGGAGGAAAACCTGCGCCGGAGCATGATGATCTCGTTCGGCGATCCGACGGTGTTCGTCACCCGGCCGATCTCCGCCGCCTTTCTGATTGCCGCGGCCGCGTTGCTCCTCGCCATCGCGCTGCCGGCGCTGCGCGCCAAGCGCGAAGAGGCGATGCAGGAGTGACCCACCCTACAGCTGTGCCTAATGCTCCCCCAGCGGATCGAGCTTGGCGGCGGTCCACTTGTCGCGCGCGTCGGCGCTCGCCAGGAAGCGGACGAACGCCCGCGCCGCCTCCGGCACCGAGCCATCCGACATGAGAGCGCCCTCGAAGGTCGTGGTCAGCTGCAGCGGCGCGGGAACCGGGCCTGCGAGCTTGATGCCCGTTCCCTCGTGGATTTCGCTCAAATTGTACAATCCCATTTCGACCTCGCCCTTGGCGATCAGCGGCTGGCTGTTGCGATGCCCGGAGACGATCCGAATCTTCGGCCGCAGCGCGTCGAGGATGCCGAGCGCGGCGAGAATCTTTTCCGCTTTCTCGCCGCTCTGGTCCGGGAACACGTCGCCGTAGACGATCGATTTCGCCGCCATCAGCGCCTGCTTGAACGCCTCCGGCGTGGCCAGATCGGGCACCGCGGCGCCGTCGCGCACGACGATGCCGATGCCGGTCTTGGCGAGCCGCACCCGGCTCTCCGGATTGACGATACCCTCGCGGTCGAGCTGGTCCATGGCCGGCTCGGAGACGATCACCGCGTCGTGCACCTCGTTGGCCTTGATCTTCTGCATGACCACGGCGGGCGACCCGATGGTGAACAGCACCTGATGGCCGGAGTCCTTGGCGAAATCGGCAGCCAGGTTCCTGAGCGCCACTTCGGGCGCGCGCACCGCCAGCACGCGGACCTCGGCCGCTCGAGCCATGCCCGCGACTGATATCAGCGTTGCCGCGATTGTGACGATCCGGGCCAGCCCGCGCATTGTGTCTTCTCCGGGGAAATGCCAATTGTCGGCGATTCTACGCCCGATCGAATCGATCCTCCACCCATGCCGGATGCATCCCACGAGCGCGCTCAGCGCCTGACTGGCATCGCGCTCATGTGCGGGGCGGTCGCGTGCTTCGCGGTGCTCGATACGACGGCGAAATACCTCAACCTCTACATGGCCACGCTGCAGGTGGTATGGGCGCGCTATACCGGCGCGTTCCTGTACCCGTTCATCGTGTCGAATCCGTGGACCCGTCCCGGCCTGATGCGCACCGGCCGGCCGGTCTTGCAGATCGTCCGCTCGTTCCTGCTGCTGGGCTCGACGCTGTGCAATTTCCTGGCGCTGCGCTACCTGCAGCTCGACGAGGCGATCGCGATCATCTTCTCGACGCCGTTCTTCGTCGCGGCGCTGTCGGGACCGATCTTGGGCGAGTGGGTGCGCTGGCGGCGCTGGACCGCGATCTGCGTCGGCTTCTTCGGCGTGCTGGTGGTGACCCAGCCCGGCACCGGCGCGTTCCAGCCGGCGGCGCTGCTCTCGCTCACGGCGGCGGTGTTCTACGCCGTCTATTCCATCAGCACCCGCATCCTCGCCCGCACCGACTCGAACGAGACGACGTTGTTCTACTCGAACGTCATCGGCGCGATCGCCTTGATGCCGGTGGTGCCGTTCGTCTGGACCCCGCAGACCGATCCGCTGGTCATCGCGCTGATGGTGGCGAGCGGCGCGATGGGCAGCTTCGGCCACTATCTGCTGATCGCCGGACACCGTCTCGCCCCGGCCGCGGTGCTCTCTCCCTTCATCTATACCGAGCTCGTGCTGGTGATCGCGCTCGGCTATCTGGTGTTCGGCGACGTGCCCAATCGGTGGACGCTGATCGGCTCCGCCATCGTGGTCGGCTCGGGCCTCTATCTCATCCACCGCGAGCGCAAGGTGAGGGGGGTGAAATGAGCCGCCGTCCAGCCCTTGTCGGAGCAAATTGCGCGTTGCCTTGGCTCATACCTGCAAGCTAATTTGCCCCCGGCCGCTTGCGGCCGCCCACTTCCCTGTCCGAGGTAGCGTCAATGGCGAAAACACCGGCCCGCGCGTCCGATGGCGGCATCAACGACGACATCGGCGAGGAGCGGCGGCTGACCATGTACCGCATGCAGGTCGAGATCCGCGAGGCCGAGCAGCGCGCCTTCGACCTGTTCCTGCAGAACCTGGTCAAGGGCACCAGCCATCTTTCGCTCGGCCAGGAGGCGGTGGCGACCGGCTTCGCCGCCGCCATGCAACCGGGCGATCTCTCGTTCTGCACCTATCGCGGCCACGCCCACACCCTCGCCCGCGGCGTGCCGATCGAGAAGGTTCTGGGCGAGCTGATGCAGCGCGACAACGGCCTGATGCGCGGCAAGGGCGGCTCGATGCATCTCACCTCGGCCGAGCACGGGGTGATGGGCTCCTACGCCATCATCGGCGCCCATCTGCCGATCGCCTGCGGCGCGGCGCTGCGCGCCCAGTACAAGGGCGACGGCGACGTCACGGTCTGCTTCTTCGGCGACGGCACCACCAATATCGGGGCGTTCCACGAGGCGCTCAACTTCGCGGCGGTCTGGAAGCTGCCGGTGATCTTCGTCTGCGAGAACAACCTCTATATGGAATACACGCCGATCGGCGAGGTGACGGCGGTCGAGAGCCCGGCCGCCGGCCGCGCCAGCGCCTATGGGCTCGAGCCGATCCTGGTCGACGGCCAGGACGCCGATGCGGTCTTTCGTGCGGCGCGCACCGCCTACGAAAAGGCGCGCGCCGGCCTGGGTCCGTCGCTGATCGAGTGCCTCACCTATCGCTATAGCGGGCATTCGCGCGCCGATCCGGCGAAATATCGCCCGGAGGGCGAGCTCGAGAAGTGGAAGGAGCGCGACCCGATCAAGATCTATCGCGAGCGGCTGCGGCAATTCGGCGTCGGCGAGGACGTGATCGCGCAAATCGACGCCGACGTGATGCGGCGCGTCGACGAGGCGACCGAGAAGTGCAAGGCGGCGCCGCCGCCGCCGCTCGATATCCTCACCACCGACGTCTACGCCGACGGAGGCTTCGCATGGCGGAACTGACCTATCGCGACGCCGTGGCCCGCGGCATCGCCCAGGAGATGACGCGCGACCCCGACGTGATCTTCTTCGGCGAGGACGTCGCCAAGGCCGGCGGCGTGTTCAAGACCACGGTCGGGCTCTACGAGCAGTTCGGCGGCAGGCGCGTGCGCGATTGCCCGATCTCCGAGCAGGCGATCCTGGGCGCCGCCATGGGCGCGGCGATGACCGGCTTGAAGCCGATCGCCGAGATCATGTTCTCGGATTTCTTCGCGGTCTGCTTCGACTATATCGCCAACGAGTTCGGCAAGAGCCGCTACATGTCGAACGGCCAGCTCAAATGCCCGCTGGTGGTGCGCACCGCCAACGGCGCGGGCTCGCGCTTCGGCGCCCAGCATTCGCAGAGCGTCGAGAACTGGGCGATGATGATTCCCGGCCTCAAGGTGGTGGCGCCCTCGACCCCGCGCGACGTGATCGGCTTGCTCGCCGCCGCCGTGCGCGATCCCGACCCGGTGATCTTCTTCGAGCACAAGTCGCTCTATCCGACCAAGGGCGAGGTGCCGGACGGCGAGATCGTCGACACGCTTGGCACCGCACGCATCTTGCGTCCCGGCAGCGACGCCACCATCGTGGCGCTGGCGCTGATGGTGCCGCGCGCGCTGGAGGCGGCCGGCAAGCTCAAGGCGGAGCACGGCATCGATTGCGAGGTGGTCGATGTGCGCTCGCTGGTGCCGCTCGACACCCAAGCCATCCTCGGCTCGGTCGGCCGCACCCATCGCCTGTTCACGGTCGAGGAGAACCCGCGGCTGTGCGGCTGGGGCGCCGAGATCGTCTCGATCGTGGCCGATGAGGCGTTCTACGATCTCGACGGGCCGCCGGTGCGGATCACCACGCCGCACATTCCGCTGCCCGCCGCCGACATCCTGGAAGACATCGCGCTGCCGACCGTCGATCGCATCGTCGACCGGGTGCGGCGGTCTCTCACTTCATAGGTGTGACATGTACGAAAATCTTCTCGCCAACGTCCCGACCGACCTCTGGATCGGTGGCAAATGGCGCAAGGCCTCCGACGGCGGCCGCTTCGATGTGCTCGACCCCGCCACCGAGAACAAGATCGCCTCGGTGGCGAGCGCCACCGTGGAGGACGCCAAGGCCGCGGTCGACGCCGCCAGCGCGGCCTTCGAGGGCTGGGCCGGCCGCAAGCCGCGCGAGCGCGCCGAGATATTGCGCAAATCCTTCGAGCTGATCATGCGCGACGCCGAGCGGCTCGCCAAGCTGATCACAATCGAGAACGGCAAGGCGTTGTCGGACTCGCGCGGCGAGGTCGCTTATGCGGCCGAGTTCTTCCGCTGGAACGCCGAGGAGGCGGTGCGCGCCGTCGGCGCCCTGTCGCGCGCGCCCGCGTCGGGCGCGCGTATCGTCGTGCACCACAAGCCGGCCGGTGTCGCTGTGCTGGTGACGCCGTGGAATTTCCCGGCCGCCATGGCGACCCGCAAGATCGGCCCGGCGCTCGCGGCCGGCTGTCCGGTCGTGCTCAAGCCCGCCTCCGACACGCCGCTGACCATGCTGGCGCTGATGCCGATCCTGGAGGAGGCGGGCGTGCCCGCCGGCGTCGTCAACGTCATTCCCTCGCGCTCGTCCGGCAAGGTGGTGAGCGCGATGTTGCACGACCCGCGGGTGCGGATCGTCTCGTTCACCGGCTCGACCGAGGTCGGCCGCAAGCTGCTGCACGAGGCCGCCGACAATGTGGTCAAGCCGGCGATGGAGCTCGGCGGCAACGCGCCGTTCATCGTATTCGAGGACGCCGACATCGACGCCGCCATCGACGGCGCCATGATCGCCAAGATGCGCAACATGGGCGAGGCCTGCACCTCGGCCAACCGCTTCTACGTGCACGAGAAGGTGCACGACGAGTTCGCCAAGAAGCTCACCGCCAAGATGGCGGCGCTCAAGGTCGGCAACGGGCTCGACGACGGCGTGATGGTCGGGCCGCTGGTCAATGCCGACGCCAAGAAGAAGGTGATGGAGCTGGTCGACGACGCGGTCGGCCGCGGCGCCAAGGTGCTCACCGGCGGCAAGTCGCCGTCCGGTCCCGGCCATTTCTATCCGCCGACCGTGCTCGACAACGTGCCGGACGGCGCCAAGATGCTCAACGAGGAGATTTTCGGCCCGGTCGCCGCGATCCAGACCTTCAAGGCCGAGGACGAGGTGGTCAGGCGCGCCAACGACACCGAATACGGCCTCGTCGCCTACCTCTACACCAAGGACATGAGCCGCGGCATGCGGGTGTCCGAGCGACTCGACTTCGGCATGATCGGGCTCAACCGCGGGCTCGTATCCGATCCGGCGGCGCCGTTCGGCGGCATGAAGCAGTCGGGCATCGGGCGCGAGGGTGCGCACGAGGGCCTGATGGAATTTCTCGAGACCCAGTACATTTCGGTGACCTGGTGAACGGCGATTGCAGGAGCATCAGATGCGGAGCATCGGCGCGCTCGTGCTGCCGGCCGTCCTGCTCGTAACCAGCCTCGGTGCCGGACCGGCAACCGCCCAGTCGCCGCCGCAGGCGGAGGTCGCCAAGAAGTTCTTCGGGGCGTGGCGCTACGTCGGGACATGGATTGACGGCAAGCCCAGGGCCGGCCGCGGCGCCAACCCCAAGGGGATGATCTATTATGATCCGAGCGGCGCCATGGCGGCGCAGATCGCGCCCGACCGCCATGTCAAGATGGCCGGCCCGGAGCCCACCCCCGAGGAGGCGAAGGCGGCGCTCGCCGATTACGTCGCCTATTTCGGCACCTATACGATCGACGAGCGCGCGGGCACCGTCACGCATCATCGCCAGGGCAACGTCCAGCCGGGCGACCGGCCCGATCTGGTGCGCAGCTATGAGTTCGTCGGCGATCGGCTGATCCTGCGGCCGGTCGGCAGCAAGCAGGAAGTGGTATGGGAGCGGTTCAAGTGAGCGGGAATTCCAATAGCGAGGTCGCCAAGCGGTTCGTCGGCGCATGGCGCTATGTCGGCTCGACGGTCGACGGCAAGCCGCTGCCGGGGCGCGGGGCCAATCCGAAGGGGCTGATCCACTACGACAGCAGCGGCTACATGTCGGTGCAGGTCGCCCCCGACCAGGAACGCAAGAAGGCGGGCAGCACGCCCACGCCCGAGGAGGCTCAGGCGGCGCTGGTCGAGTACATCGCCTATTTCGGCACCTACACGATCGACGAGGAGGCCCGCACGGTCACGCACCACCGCCAGGGCAGCGTGCAGCCGGGCGACCCGCCCGAGGTGGTTCGCTGCTACGAATTCGCGGGCGATCGGCTGATCCTGCGGCCGCCCGGCAGCACTCGCGAAATCGTGTGGGAACGGATCAAGTGAGCGAGCCGCAATCTGTAGGGTGGGCAAAGGCGCGGACCATGAGCAAGATCTCGCCAATCAAAAGTCGGAGCGCCGTGCCCACGCGGCTCTCTTGCGTTGTGTTCGGCGGCGACGCGTGGGCACGGCGCGCAGACGCGCGCCTTTGCCCACCCTACGGCGGTCCACGCGAGCGCACGCAGCGGGGAAAGTCGGCATGAACGTGCTGATGCCGCAGCTCGGCGAGACCGTAGCGGAAGGCAAGATCACGAAATGGTTCAAGTCGGCGGGCGACGCGGTCAAGCCCGGCGACAACCTGTTCGAGATCGAGACCGACAAGGTGTCGATGGAGGTGCCGTCGACCACCGCCGGCGTGCTCTCCGAAATCCGCGTGCCCGCCGGCGACGTGGCGCCGGTCGGCGCGATCGTGGCGGTGATCTCGGATGGCGCCGGCGCCGCCGCAAGCGCCGCAGCGGGCGCGCCGCCGAAGGCGTCGGTATCGCCGACACGGGCCGCAGCGCCGCCGCCCGCGCCCGCGCCGCCTCAAGCCGCGCCCACGCCCGCGGGCCCGCTCGATCCGTTCTTCGAGGTGCGCACCCCCGCGCGTAATTACGGGCCGGCGCGGTTGCCGGGCGGCACCCGGGTCACGCCGCTGGCGCGCCGGCTCGCCGGCGAGGCCGGGATCGATCTCGGCAGCCTCGTGCCGTCGGGTCCGCACGGCCGGATCGTGGCGCGCGACGTCGAGACGGTGAAGGCCGCGAAGCCCGCGGCTGCGGCGCCGCCCGCGCCTTCGCCCGTGCGCGCGCCCTCGGCCGACGCCGTCATGGCGCTCTACCGCGACACGCCGTTCGAACAAGTGCCGCTCGACGGCATGCGCAAGACCATCGCCGCCCGGCTGGTGCAGGCCAAGCAGACCATTCCGCATTTCTACCTGACGGCGGACGTCGAGATCGGCCGGCTGCTGGCGCTGCGCGAGGAAGCGAATGCCGCCGCGCCGAAGGACCGCGAGGGCAATCCGGCGTTCAAGCTCTCGGTCAACGATCTCGTCATTAAGGCCTGGGCGGCGGCGCTGCAGCGCGTGCCGGCGGCCAACGCGGTGTGGGCGGAGGATCGCCTGTTGCGCTTCAAACATTCCGACATCGGCGTTGCGGTCTCGATCGAAGGCGGGCTGCTCACGCCGGTGATCCGCCAGGCGGAGCAAAAGACGCTCTCGGCAATCTCGAACGAAATGAAGGCTCTCGCCGCGCGCGCGAGAGAGCGAAAGCTCAAGCCGGACGAATACCAGGGCGGCTCGTCCGCGATCTCCAATCTCGGCATGTACGGCGTGCGCGAGTTCTCCGCCATCATCAATCCGCCGCAGGCCACGATCCTGGCGATCGGCGCCGCGCGCCGGCAGGCGGTGGAGCGGGAAGACGGCGGCGTCGGCTTCGCCAGCGTGATGAGCGTCACGCTCTCCTGCGATCACCGCGTGGTCGACGGCGCGCTCGGCGCCGGGCTGTTGGCGGCATTCAAGGGATTTGTCGAGCAGCCGGTCACGGCGCTCGTCTAGCGCATGTCCCGGAAAAGCGGGAACCGGTTTTCCGAAAAGGACACGCGCCAATCAGGAGCTCCGGCCTGGTGCCGGAAATGGGAGGACACCATGGACCGGAAATTCGTGATCTCCGTCGTCGTCATGTTCCTCATGTCGTGGGCGCTCGGCTTTCTCGCCCATGGCGTCCTGCTGCATAACGACTACGCCAGGTTTCCCAATCTGATGCGCACGATGGCCGATGCGCAGGCCAAGCTGCCCTACATGCTGCTGGCCCATCTCTGCATCGCGCTCGGCTTCAGCTGGATCTACCTGAAGGGCAGGGAGGAGAAGCCTTGGCTCGCCCAGGGCGTCCGTTACGGCGTGGCGGTTGCCGTCCTGGCGGTGTTTCCGCTCTATCTCATCTACTACGCCGTCATGCCGTTCACGCTCGATCTCGTGATCAAGCAGATCATTTACGACACCGTCCGCGTCGTGCTCATGGGCGTCGTACTGGCGTGGATCAACCGCTAGCCTTCGCAGGAGTCATGATGGCCGACGAAAAGAGAGACGTTCTGCTGATCGGGCCGCCGAAGCCGGTCATCGTCAACGGGCTTACATCCGCCTTCAACCTGATCAAGTTCTCAGACTCCAAGGACCATGACAAGTTCTTCGCCGAGACTGCCCCGCGCCTGCGCGGCATCGCGGTGTCCGACACGTCGGAGCGGGTCGACGGCAAATTCATGTCGCGCTTCCCGCGGCTCGAGATCGTGTCGTCGTTCGGGGTCGGCTACGATCATATCGACACCGCCTGGGCGAGCGCGCACGGCGTCACCGTCACCAACACGCCGGACGTGCTGACCGAGGAGGTCGCCGATACCGCGCTTGGCCTGCTGCTTTGCACCGTGCGCGAGTTCCCGCAGGCCGAACGCTACCTGCGCGCCGGCAAGTGGCGGGAGAAGGCCTATCCGCTGACCAAAGCGTCCTTGCGCAATCGCACCGTCGGCCTGGTCGGCATGGGGCGCATCGGCCAGACGATCGCCCGTCGGCTCGAGGCCATGCGGGTGCCGGTGGTCTACCATTCGCGGCGGCCGGCGGCCGGCGTGTCCTATCGCCACTATCCCAAGCTCGTCGACATGGCGCGCGACGTCGGCATTCTGCTGGTGATCACGCCGGGCGGCGCCGCGACCAAGAACCTGATCGACGCCGAGGTGCTCAAGGCTCTCGGTGCCGACGGCATCCTCATCAACATGGCGCGCGGCTCGGTGGTCGACGAGCCGGCGCTGATCAAGGCGCTTGCGGACAAGACCATCATGGCGGCCGGCCTCGACGTCTACGCGAAGGAGCCCGAGGTCCCGCAAGAACTCATCGCGATGGACAACGTCGTGCTGTTCCCGCATCTCGGCTCGGCCTCGGTCGCGACCCGCGAGAAGATGGACCAGCTGGTCGTCGACAACCTCAAGGCCTGGGCGGCCGGCAATGCGCCGCCCACGCCGGTGGCGGAAACCCCATGGCCGCCTAAAAAGCGGGCATGATGGCGAAGGAAGTCCGTTTACGCCGTCTTAATGCGACGGTTGGCCTCCGCACCCGGACCCATGACGAGGCGCGGTCGCCGTGATAGCGTTGCCGTCGGTCACATCGGTGCGGTTTCCCCCATGTCGCGTCACGTCGGTTTCGCTCTGCTTACGCTCGTTGCGTCGGTCGGCGCCGCGCCCGCGCAGCAGACCCCGGTCAGCGACGCCGCCAAGGCCATGGTCGGCGCCTGGGAGATCTCCAATGCCACCCGCGACCGGACCTGCGCGGTAAGCTTCGCGCTCGATGCCGGCGCCGGCGGCTTCAAGCTCGATCTCGATGCGCCCTGCGGCACCGTGTTTCCATCGCTCAAGGACATCGTCGCCTGGGCCATGGGTCCGAACGACGCGGTGCGGCTCCTCGACAGCAAGGGCGCGATCATTCTCGACTTCAGCGAGGTCGAGAGCGGCATGTACGAGGCCGAACGCAAGGGCGAGGGGCTCTATTTCATGCGCACCCAGGCGGCCATCAAAGCGGCGACCGTGAGCCCCGAGCAGGTGTTCGGCGAGTGGGCGCTGCTGCAGGAATTCGAGAAGCCGCTCTGCAAGCTCACGCTCGCCAATGCACCGGCCGGCGGGGACAACTACAAGATCGTCATCAAGCCCGCCTGCGCCGCGCCGATCGTCAATTTCGGGCTGGTGACCTGGCGGCTCGAGGGCGGCGAGCTGGTGCTGACCGGCCGCGCCGGCGCCTGGCGTTTCTCCGAAAGCGACGCCACCACCTGGGAGCGCATCCCGCCGAGCACCGATCCGCTGGTGCTGATGCGGCAGTAGGCGGACGACGGAACGCAGTCTCCGTCCCGCTCAAATCAGCTTCAGTGCCTTCAGGTCGCGAGGAGGAGCTTCAGATCCCGCCGCCGAGGGCGAAGCAGAATACCGTGTCGCTCGGGTATTGGACCGCGGTCGGCGGCGGCGCGCAGATGTGATTGCGGCCGTCGGGGTTGTCGCGGTTCTGCTCGATCTTGTGCGCCGGGACCAGGATGTATTTGCCGTCCTCCCGGCGGCGCGCGTAGATGCTGCTGCCGACCGTCTTGATCTCGGTCGGATAGCAGTCGGCCTTGTTGCAGCAGCTGCGCGACGGGTTATCCGGCATGTACCAGGTGCTGTAGAACTTCTCGTGCAGCTGCGCGTCCTGCGGGGGATGGTGGTGCTCGTGCCGCTGCTGGGCCGCCGCCGGTGACAGCAGAAGCGCGAGCACCGCGACGACGAGAGCGTGCCGGGACATCTGCGCGTCCTTTCTCTGCAGCGACCTGCTTTGGCAATTAGTCGGCAGGCGCCGGGTGCGGTTCACCCGCGGGATGCGATGCTGGTGAGATTGAACGGCTTTTTTGCCGGAAAGTGTGATGAGGATCACACTGCGGAAGCGAACAGATCGAAAAATATGACACGTCGCCGAGAAACGTCGCGCTCGCTGCTCGCGCCGGCGGCACGCAGCAACGACGGACGACGCATGCGCTTGCGCGTCCGTCCTTCCAGATCAGGAGAGCCTTGGAGGCGGCGCCGTCCGATGTGGCGTCATCGGCCGAGCAGGGCCGGCAGAATCAGCGTGACGATCGGGAACACGACGACGAGCGTGAGGCGGACCATGTCCGACATCAGGAACGGGACGACGCCCCGGAAGGTGTCGATCATCGGCACGTCCCGGGCAAGCGAATTGATCACGAACACGTTGAGCCCGACCGGCGGCGTGATCAGCCCGATCTCCACCACCATCAGCGTGATGATCCCAAACCAGATCTTCACGTCGTCGACCGGAAAGCCGAAATCGAGCGCCGAGACGATCGGCCAGAAGATCGGAATGGTGATCAGGATCATGGCCAGCGAGTCCATGATGCAGCCCAGGAACAGGTAGAGGACGATCATCCCGAGCAGGATCAGGTAGGGCGGCAGCCCGGAATTCTGGAACAGCTCGGCCGCCCAGATCGGAAGCTGCGAGAAGCCGAGAAACGCGTTGAATATGCCGGCGCCCAGCAGGATCAGAAAGATCATCGCCGAGGTCACCGCGGTCTCGTAAAGCGCATCGATGAAACCCTCGAGCCGCATCCCGCCATAGAACACCGCGATCAGGAACATGCCGACGGCGCCGATGCCGGCGCCTTCGGTCGGGGTGAAGATGCCGGAATAGATCCCGCCCATCACCACCAGGAACACGACGGCCACCGACCAGGTGTCGCGCAAGGCCAGCCAGCGCTGGGCCGAGGTCGCGCGCGGCGCCGCCGGGCCCGCCTTCGGGTCGATGCGCACCACGATCGAGATGACGATGATGTAGCCGATGGCGGCGAGGATGCCGGGAACGAAGGCGGCCTGAAACAGCTGGACGATGTTTCCTTCCACCATGATCGCGTAGATGATCAGCGGGATCGACGGTGGGATCAGGGCGCCGAGCGTGCCGCCGGCGGCGAGCGTTCCGGTGGCGAACGAGGCCGAATACTTGTAGCGCCGCAGCTCCGGCAGCGAGACCTGGCCCATCATGGCGGCGGTCGCCAGCGATGAGCCGCTGATCGTGCCGAAAGCGGCGCAGCCGCCGATCGCCGCCATCGCCAGGCCGCCGCGGAAATGACCGATCATGGCGCTGGCCGCGCGGAACAGCGCGGCGGTGACGCCGGCGCGAGTCGCGAAATTGCCCATCATCAGAAACAGCGGGATGACCGAGAAATCGAACGAGCTGAACCGCCAATAGGTCTCGGTCTTGAGGAAGCTCAGCAAGGCGGTGGTGCCGGCGATGGTGACATAGCCGACCATGCCCACCGCGATCATGGCGACGCCGATCGGGACGCGCAGCGCAATCAAAACGAAGACCGCGGCAAACCCCAGGCCGCCGATCGCGAGGTCACTCATGTCGCCCCGCTTCGGCGACCGGTTCGGCCGGCGGGGCGCCGGTCCTCGCGGCGGCGAGGTCCTGCGCGAGCGTGTAAGTGATCGCCAGGATCAGGACGATCATGCAGAACAGGTCGAACGGGATCGTCCACCAGCGATAGAAGTCGAAGGCGGCGATCACCTCCGCGCTCTGGCGCATCTCCAGCGCGCCGTAATAGAGCCGCCAGGTCAGCATGGCCGCCGCCGCGAGGTAGATCGCGACTCCGGCCGCGTCGAGGGAGGCCTTGGCCCGCGGCGGCGCGCGCGCGGTGAAGAAATCGGCCATAACGTTGCCGCGCTGCAATTGGCAATAGGGCAGGAACGCGAAGATCGCGCAACCGCAGAGAATGCCGACGATGTCGTAATCGCCCGGGATCGGCCGGTTGAAGAGATAGCGGCCGATCACGCTGACCGTCACGATGGCTGCCATCGCGCAACTGAGCAGCCCGCCGATGACCGCCAGCACCCTTGCGGTCGCGAGCAGGGCGCGAGCGGCCGAACCGGGCGTGCGGGCGGCTTCGCGTCCGTGCTCAGCCATCGACGCGGCCCCGTGCCGAATCCCGGTTCAGTCGCGCTCGCCTACTTCGCGTACTTTGCCTCGAGCGCCTGGACTTCGGCGAGGATCTTGGCCCCGTCGTCACCGCCGTCGGTCAACATTTTCTGGAAGCGATCGAAGACCGGCTGAACCTTCTGCTTGAATTTGGCGGTTTCCTCGGCGCTGAGCTGGACGAATTTGTTCTTCGGCTTGGACTGCATCACCTTCTCGCCGTCGAGCTCGATCCGGTCCCAGATCTCGATGGCGCTCGGCGCCAGGTTGCGGCCGGAATTGTCGTCGATCACCTTCTTCAGGTCGGGCGGAAGGCTCTCGTACTTCTGCTTGTTCATCAGGAACGTGAAGATGGCGGTGCTCAGCCGCGGCTGCGGCGGCGCCAGCGTGGTGAAATAGTCGGTGAGGTCCTGCATCTTGACCGACGGCGCGATCTCGTAGGGCAGGATCGAGCCGGTGACCGTGCCCTTGCTGAGCATCGGGGCGAGCTCCGGCAGGGCCACCTGCAGCGGCGCCGCTCCCAGCGCCTCCAGGATCCAGGCATTGGTGCGCGAGTATGAGCGCAGCTTCATGCCCTGGAAGTCCTCCACCTTGTTGATCGGGTCCCTGGTCATGAACAAGGCGCCGGCATGGCAGTTCACCAGCAGCACGTGATAGGGCTCGAACTCCTTCTTCATGTGCTTGTCGATGTAGTCCTGCAGCGACATGACGGTGGCGTAGGTGCTCCGGTGCAGGAACGGCAGCTCGAAAATCTCCAGCTTGGGCATGACGCCGGGCGTGAAGCCGGGCAGGGTCCATACGATATCCACCACGCCGTCGCGTACCTGGCTCAGCAACTGCTCGGCTTTGCCGCCGAGCTGCATGGACGGATAGTTCTGCACCTTGATGCGGCCATTGGAGTCCTTGGCGATCTTCTCGGCCCACGGCACCATGAAATGCTTCACCGGATTGGCTACCGGCGGCAGGAAGCTCTGCATGCGCAGTGTCACCTCTTGCGCCGCGGCCGGCGTCGGCGTGAGCGCAAGACCCGAAATCAGCGTACCCGCGAGCGCGGTCAGGACGATCGTCTTCATGGGCTAACCCTCCGGCGTGATCATTCGCCCCCGTTTTTTTGTCATATTCGCAACTGCCCGGGCGAAATGCAATGAACTCGCCGCTCGGGGGAGCGGCGAAATGCGGCACTCGGTACTGTGTTTCTGCGATCGGCAATCGATGCCGGAAGGAGCCAGGCAATGACAGTCATATGGCAGCCCGCCCTCGGCGAGGACGCCGCGCGCTGGCGGGCGGTGGCGGAGCGCGTCACCCAGGAGCACTTTGCGGCGCTGGCCGAGGAGCTCGACCGCGAGCAGCGATACCCCTGGGAGAACGTGCGCCGGCTGGTCGAGCACGATCTGGCGGGCCTGTTCATCCCCAAGGCGTATGGCGGCCAGGGCGCGAGCCTGAGCGCGACCGTGGCGGTGGTCGAGGCGATCGGCACCGGCTGCGCCTCGACGGCGGCGATCCTGTGCACCTACCAGCTCGGGGCTTTTCCGGTGCTGCTGGCCGGACGCGACGATCAGAAGCGGCGCTACCTCGGCGAGATGGCGAAGGGCGTGGCGACGAGCTTCGCGCTGTCCGAGCGCAGCACCGGCTCGGACGCGGCCGCGATCGAAACCACGGCCACCCGCGAGGGCGACGGATGGCGCCTGCGCGGCGAGAAGTACTGGATCGGCAACGGCGGCGCGTCGCGCTACTACGTGGTCTTCGCCAAGACCGATCCGGGCGCCGCGCTGGCGAGCGCAGCGAGTGGCCAGCGCGCCAACTCCTTAGAAGTGCGCGCGCATAGCGCGTCGGAAGACGCGCGTGAACGCGCTGGTGACACTCGCCCTGAACCGGGCTCGTCGGCGCGCGCGGGCGGGCGCGGCATCTCGGCCTTCATGGTCGACAAGGAGGAGCCCGGCGCCGTCGTCGACGAGCTCGCCGACAAGATGGGGATCCGCGGCACGCAGACCTCGAACCTGAAGCTCGATGTCGTGGTGCCGGACAGCGCGCGCGTCGGCGAGCCCAATCGGGCGCTGCGCCTCGCCTTGGCGACGCTCGACGTCGGCCGCGTCATGGTGGCGGCCCAGTCGCTCGGTCTCGCGCTGGCCGCCTACCGCGAGGCCTCCCGGCGCGCGGTCGAGCGGCGCGCCTTCGGCCAGCCGATCATCGAGAACCAGGGCATCGGCTTCAAGCTCGCCGACATGGCGACCGAAATCTCGGCCGCGCGCCTGATGCTGTATGAAGCCGCGCGCGTGTACGACCAGGGCGGCGACGTGTCGAACCTGGGCGCAATGGCCAAGCTGTTCTGCTCCGAGGTCGCGCACCGCGCCGCCGATGCCGCGGTCCAGATCTGGGGTGGCCTAGGCTACTGCAAGCCCAACGTGGCCGAGCGGCTTTACCGCGACCAGCGCATCCTCGAGATCTACGAGGGGACGTCGGAGATCCAGCGGCTCGTGCTGGGCCGGTTCATCAAGGCCGAGGCACTGGCGTCGCGATGAGCTTCGA
>JBEVIH010000218.1:0-7789 GCA_040510815.1 Xanthobacteraceae bacterium
TCGTCGCCCGCTGCCTCGACATGCTCACCGACGAGGTCAAGCCCGGCGTTCCGACCGAGAAGATCGACCGGCTGGTGTTCGACTTCGCCATGGCCCACGACGCGACGCCGGCGACCCTGATGTATCGCGGCTACCGCAAGGCGACCTGCACATCGGTCAATCACGTGGTCTGCCACGGCATCCCGGGCGAGAAGCCGCTCAAGGACGGCGACATCGTCAATGTCGACGTGACGCTGATCCTCGACGGCTGGCACGGCGATTCGAGCCGCATGTTCGCGGTCGGCAACATCCCGCGCCGCGCCGAGCGGCTGATCGAGGTCACCTACGAGGCGATGATGCGCGGCATCGCGGTGATCCGCCCGGGCGCCACCACCGGCGACATCGGCGCCGCCATCCAGGCCTACGTGGAAAGCCAACACATGAGCGTGGTGCGCGACTTCTGCGGCCACGGGCTCGGCCGCCTGTTCCACGACGAGCCGAACATCGTGCACGTGGGCCGGCCCGGCGAAGGCATCGTGCTGCGTCCGGGCATGTTCTTCACGGTCGAGCCGATGATCAATCTCGGCCGTCCGCACGTGAAGGTGCTCTCCGACGGCTGGACCGCGGTGACCCGCGACCGCTCGCTGTCGGCGCAGTTCGAGCACACCGTGGCGGTGACCGAGCAGGGCGTCGAGATCTTCACGCTGTCGCCGAAGGGGCTCGACAAGCCGCCGTCGATGGCATGAGCCCGCGGGAGCGTGGCGCCTGATGTCAGCGGCCGGCGCGCCTGGTTGCGGCCGCGCGGCGGCTCTTCGACTTCGCGCCCCGGCTCGGCTGCGACTTCTTGCTCGGCTCGGCGCTCTTGGTCGGGCTCTTGCTCGCGTGCGTGACCGCGCGCGCCTTCTTGTTTTTCGCCTGCCGTTTCAACAAGGCCGCTCCAGCCGCTCCCGCCAAACCGGTGGCGATCGCAAGTCCCAGCAGTGCACGAGGCATCGGCCTTCTCCTCCACACGTCTCGATAAGACCGTAACGGCGAAGCAATGGCTAAGTTCCCCGCCCGCTCGGTCCGGCCAGGCCGAAATCGAACTCAAAACCGTTTCTTGTCGCCCTGCCCGCGCTTGAGCCGCAAGACCTCGCCGCTCATCAGCGCCAGCAGCGCGCGCGCCGCCGAGCTCAGATAGCCCTTGCGGCGGTGGATGATGGTGACCGGCACGGTGGTGCGCAGCTCCGGCGCATCGAGCCGCTTGAGAGTGCCGAGGCGCAGCTCGTCGCGCACGCTGCTTTCCGGCACCAGCGCGATGCCGAAGCCGGCCTCGACCAGACGTTTCTGCGCGGTCAGGCTGTCGATCAAGGTGACCGCCGCGCCGTCGAGCCCGGCCGATACCAGCTGGCGCTCCAGCACGCGGCCGAACGATTCGCGCCCGCGTGCCGCCGGAAACGCGACCCAGCGCTCGCCCGCGAGCTGCTGGGCGGTGCGGATGCGCCTGCCGGCGAGCGGATGGTCGGCCGAGCAGATCACCAGCAAGGCCTCCGCGCCCACCACCCGCGACACCAGGTCGGGATGGGCGTTGTCGAAATAGCGCAGCCCGAGCGTCGCCTCGCCGCGCCGCACCAGGTCGCTGACCTCGGTGCTGGAGGCGGTCTGCAGGTCGAGATTGACGCTCTTGGAGCGCCGCGCGAACTGGCGCAGCACGTCGACGATGTGGGTGTCGGCCAGCGTCCCGACCAGCGCCAGCGAGACCGCGCCTTGCTGCTCGCTGACGGTGGCGCGCACCGCCTCGCGGCCATCCTCGATCGCGGCCAGCACCGCCTCGGCGAACGGCAGGAAGGCGCGGCCGGCTTCGGTCAGCTTCACCCCGCCGCGCACGCGCTCGAGCAACGGCGCGCCCAGCTCCTGCTCGATCAAACCGATGCGCCGGCTGATCGCCGGCTGCGAGCGGTTGAGCCGGCCGGCGGCGCGGGTGAAGCCGCCGAGCTGAGCGATGGAGACGAAGGTGCGGATCTCGTCGATGTCCATGACGATCGGAAAAGCTGATGATCAATGTCAGTACTATGCATTAGACAAATTTAGCCGCTGAAGCAATTTCCCGCGCGACCGCCAGCGTTCGGGCGACGGGCAGCGCGAGTCGTGCGTGCCGTGAGGGCAGGTGTCGACGCCGTCGATATGGCGCAATATTGTTTTCGGCACGGGAAAACATCATGGAGCTGTCCCCGCTCGAGATCGCCTATTGCGGCGTCGTCCTCGTCCTGTCCTATGCGGTGCGCGGCAGCACCGGCTTCGGCTCGGCCGCGGCGATGCCCCTCATGGGTCTGGTGGTGCCGCTCAGGATCCTCGTCCCGCTTTGGACGCTCATGGGCATCGTGTCGTCCGCCACCATTCTCGGACGCGACCGCCGCCACGTGTCCCGCAACGACATCTTGCCGTTGTTGCCCGCCTGCCTGCTGGGCGTCGCCATCGGGCTCTATTTCTTTAAGACGCTCGACGTGCGCACGCTCACACGCGGGCTCGGCCTGCTGGTGATCGCCTACGGCCTCTATTCGCTCTGGATCACGCTGCGGGCACCCGCGAGGTGGCGACTGCCGGCGAGGGTGGTCGGACCCGTTGCCGGGCTGTTGTCCGGCGTCGTCGGCACCACGTTCGGCACGATGGCGAGCCTGTTCTTCGCGGCCTATCTCGACGCCCGGCAACTCGACAAGGTCCAGTACCGCGCCACCATGTCGGGGCTGATCCTGGGGCTGAGCATCGTGCGCAGCATCGGTTACTTCGCGGTCGGCGAATTCGGGCTCGAGGTCTGGGTTGGGTTCGCGCTCGCGCTGCCGATGATGCTGCTGGGCGTCTTTCTCGGGGACCGCATCCATGCCGGACTGAGCGACCTCGCCTTCCGCCGGGTGGTGAGCGGCGCGCTGGTCGCGAGCGGGCTTGCATTGCTGCTCAAGTAGCTCCGACCGAGAGAGGCGACAAGGCTGCGGATTTCCTGGGGCCTGTCCGCATTAGCGGGCAGATCAAGGTTGCCGCGGCCGGGTTGGCGGCGGTTGCTGCGCCCGGATATGCTCGTGACGAAAGCCGACGCGCCCGGTGAAGCGGTCGGGGGATCACGGACAGCCGACGTGGCTGACACATTGCCTGGCATTCTTGCGATCTTCAACAACGTCGCACCCGGCCGCGAGGCCGAGTTCGAGGAGTGGTTTCAGCATGAACATCTGGCGGAGCGGATCGCCGTACCGGGGTTCCTGATCGGGCGACGGCACGAAGCGATATCGGGGCAGCCACGCTACTTCAATTTTTATGTCACGCAATCGGCAGAGGTTCTCAAATCCCCCGCTTATCTCGGGCGGCTCGACGCACCGACACCGATGACGCGGACGGTCATGTCGGAAATCTTCAAGGACATGATCCGGACGGTCTGTCGTCGCACCTTCCGGCTCGGTGTCATGCGAGGCACCGGCGTGGTGACCGCACGGTTTGGCGAACGCCCGGCTGAAACTGCCTTGAGAGCGACAATTGAACGTTTGATGCGGGACAAGGCGGTCGCTTGCGGCGAAATCTGGCGCGCTGCGGACCCGCTCGAATTCCCGGTGTCCACGGAAGAGCGCTTGCGCGGCGGCGATCGCAAGATCGAGGCGTGCCTCTTGGTGGAGACCCTCCGCTTGCCGGAAGCTGAGAAGATCGCGGCAGCGCTCGCGAATGAGTTTCCGAGGACCGAGATCGGAGTCTATCGGCTGCTTTGCGAAATCACGGCCGAGGGCCTTCGCTGATGTGTGAGCGCGTGGGGGGCAGGCAGAACAATCGCGATTTAGGAATCTGCGTCCCGGCCAGTCCATAAGGATCAGGAAATCCGATGATCAACGTTCAAATTATGCATTAGACAAATCCGACTTACGCGGCAATTCTCACCACATCGACATCTGACGATTGCAACGGGACTTTTCGACATGCGCACACAGGCGGAGAAGGCGGCTGCGTTTCGGGCGCTGCACCAGCGGCCGGGCTGCTTCATCATTCCCAATCCGTGGGACGCCGGCACCGCGCGGCTCCTTGCCTCGCTCGGCTTCGAGGCGCTTGCCACCACCAGCCTGGGGCTCGCCAACATGCTCGGGACCAGCGGCGTGAGCCTGACCGAGATTCTGGAGAATTGCCGCGCGATCGCGGCGGCGACCAGCCTGCCGGTCAATGCCGACCTCGAGAACTGCGGCGCCGACGAGCCCAAGGCCGCGGCCGAGGCGATCCGGCTCGCCGCCGAAGCCGGCGCGGTCGGCGGCTCGATCGAGGACGCCACCGGCGACCCGCGCAAGCCGATCTACGATTTCGCGTTGGCGGTCGAGCGCGTGCAAGCCGCCGCCGCGGTGGCGCGCTCGCTGCCGATCCCGTTCATGCTCACCGCGCGGGCCGAGAACTTCGTCGCCGGGCGCACCGATCTCGACGACACGATCCGCCGGCTGCAGGCGTTCGAGGCCGCCGGCGCCGACGTGCTCTACGCCCCCGGGCTCAAGGACCTCGCGACCATCCGCACCGTGGTGTCCGCGGTCGGCAAGCCGGTGAACGTGGTGATGACCCACGTCGCACCGCCGCTGACCGCGGCGCAACTGGCTGAAGTCGGCGTCAAGCGCATCAGCGTCGGCGGCAGCCTATCGCGCTTCGCGCTCGCCGCCTTTCTCAAGGGCGCGCGCGAGATGAAGGAGCAAGGGGCGTTCACCTTCGTCGGCGGCGCCGCCCCCTCGAAGGAGCTCAAGGCGGCGTTCGCGCAAGGCCAGTGAGGCTGCGCGATCAATCGGTCGCGACGTAGGGCCTCACCATCTTCGCCGGATCGACGATGCGGTCGAACTCAGCCTCGCTCACGAAGCCGAGCTTGAGCGCCGCCTCCTTCAGCGTGAGGTCATGCTCCGCCGCGTAATGCGCGATCTTCGAGGCCTTGTCGTAGCCGATCACCGGCGCCAGCGCGGTCACCAGCATCAGCGAGCGGTCCACATATTCCTTGATCTTCTTCAGGTTCGGCTTGGTGCCCTCGACCAGGAACTTGCGGAAGTTCGTGCAGCCGTCGGTCATCAACGTGATCGAGTTCGCGATATTGAAAATCATCACCGGCTTGTAGACGTTCATTTCCAGGTAGCCGCCGGCGCCGGCGAAACCGACCGTCACATCGTTGCCCATCACCTGCACGGCGATCATCGTCAGCGCCTCGACCTGGGTCGGATTGACCTTGCCCGGCATGATCGAGGAGCCCGGCTCGTTCTCGGGAATCAGCAATTCGGCAAAGCCCGCGCGCGGGCCGCACGACATCAGCCGGATGTCGTTGCCGATCTTGTAGAGCGAGGCGGCGAGCGTTCGGAAGGTGCCGGAGAGCTGCACCAGCGCGTCGTGCGAGCCCTGCACGGCGAACTTGTTGGGCGCGCTCACGAACGGCAGGCCGGTGAGCCTGGCGATCTCGGCCACCGCCGCCTCGGCGAAGCCGGGCGCGGCGTTGATGCCGGTGCCCACCGCTGTGCCGCCGAGCGGCAGCCGATAGACACCCTTCAACGCGTCCTCGAGCCGCTCCAGATCCTCGGCCAGCATGTAGGCATAGCCGGACCATTCCTGGCCCAAGGTGATCGGCGTCGCGTCCTGCATATGGGTGCGGCCGATCTTGACGATGTCGTCCCACTCCGCCGCCTTGGCGGCGATCGAATCGTGCAGCGCCCTGACCGCCGGGATGAGCCGCTTCGTCACGTTGACCGCGGCGGCGATGTACATCGCCGAGGGAAACGTGTCGTTGGACGACTGCGACATGTTGACGTGATCGTTGGGATGCACCGGCGTCTTGCTGCCGAGCGGCGTCCTGGCGAGCTGGGAGCAGCGATTGGAGATCACCTCGTTCACGTTCATGTTGAACTGGGTGCCGCTGCCGGTCATCCAGACGTGCAGCGGGAACATGTCGTGATGCTTGCCGGCAAGGATTTCGTCGCAGACCTGGACGACGAGTTTGTGATGCTGGTCCTCGAGCCGCTTGCCGGCGCGATTGGCGATGGCGGCGGCCTTCTTGAGGATCGCATAGGCGGCGATCATCTCGCGCGGCATCAGGTCGGTCCCGATGCTGAAATGCTCGAGGGAGCGCTGCGTCTGGGCGCCCCAGAGCTTGTCGGCGGGAACCTCGACGTCTCCGAGGCTGTCGGTTTCCTTGCGGACATTCGTCATTGGCGTTCTCGCGATGACCTCGTTGTAACGTAATAGTCCCCAAGCTGCGGCGGAAGGCTAACCGATTCGCACCGCGCCTGCGGACTTGAGACGACTCATGCGCGGCCGTGGTATGAGGCCATCCGCCGCTGCGGGATAGAGGCCATGCCTGAAAACCGCCCCACGTCGGAGCCGGATGTCATCCTGGTCGGCGCCGGCATCATGAGCGCCACCTTGGCGGTGGTGCTCAAGGAGCTCGACCCCGCGCTCGCCATCGAGATCTTCGAGACGCTTGCGGGCGCGGCCGAGGAAAGCTCCGACGCCTGGAACAACGCCGGCACCGGCCATGCCGCGCTGTGCGAGCTCAACTATACGCCGGAGCGCAGCGACGGGACGATCGACATCTCCAAGGCGCTCGACGTCAACGTCGAGTTCGACCTGTCGCGGCAGCTGTGGGCCTACCTGGTGCGCAAGGGGGCGATCGCGGACCCGCAATCGTTCATTCATCCGGTGCCGCACATGAGCTTCGTGCGCGGCGCCGAGCACGTCGCCTATCTCAAGAAGCGTTACGCGGCGCTCACCGCGCACCACTGCTATCAGGGAATGGACTATACCGAAGACAAGCAGAAGCTCGCCGAATGGGTGCCGCTGGTGATGGAGGGCCGCGCTGCCGGCGAGGCGGTGGCGGCGACCCGCATGATCACCGGCGCGGACGTGGACTACGGATCGCTCACCCGTCACCTGATCGGCTATCTGCAGAAACTCAAGGGCGTGGCGGTCCACTATTCCCATCACGTCACCGGCATCGGCCGCGAGCCGGGCGGCCGCTGGCGCCTGCACGTCAAGGACACGGCGAGCGGCGATCGGGGCTCGACGACCGCCAGGTTCGTCTTTCTGGGCGCCGGCGGCGGCGCGCTGACGCTGCTGCAAAAGTCAGGCATTCCGGAAGGAAAAGGCTATGGCGGTTTCCCAGTCAGCGGCATCTGGCTGCGCTGCGACGATCCGGACGTGAACAAGCGCCACCACGCCAAGGTCTACGGCATGGCGTCGGTCGGCTCGCCGCCGATGTCGGTGCCCCACCTCGACACGCGGGTGATCGGCGGCAAGCATTCGCTCCTGTTCGGGCCCTATGCGGGCTTCTCCACCAAATTCCTCAAGCACGGCTCGCTCATGGATCTCTTCCTCTCGCTGCGGCCGGGCAATATCCTGCCCATGCTGGCGGTCGCGCGCGACAATTTCGACCTGACCAAATATCTGATCGGGCAGGTGCTGCAGAGCGCGCGCCACCGCTTCGCCACGCTGACGGAGTTCTTTCCGCGCGCGCGCAGCCGAAGGACTGGCAGCTCGAGGTGGCGGGGCAGCGCGTGCAGATCATCAAGCCCGATGCGCGGCGTACCGGCTTCCTGGAATTCGGGACCGAGCTTGTCCCGGCCGCCGACGGCTCGCTGATCGCGCTCCTGGGAGCCTCGCCCGGCGCATCGACGGCGGTCTTCATCGCGCTCAAGGTCATCGAGCGCTGCTTCCAGAACGAGTTGCGAGGCGGCTGGGCCGGCAAGCTCAAGAGCATCATCCCGTCCTACGGCGAATCGCTGATCGAGAACGCCGAGCTGTGCCGGCGGGTGCGCGCCGACACCGCCGCCGTGCTGCACCTGCAGAACGTTTG
>JBEVIH010000219.1:0-7949 GCA_040510815.1 Xanthobacteraceae bacterium
CGATCATGTGGGCGATCAGGGTGCCGAGCGCCGCGTAGCCGATCGCCAGCACGACCAGGTAGCCCGGAAACGACAGGTCGACGCCGAACAGCGGCAGCGACGCGATCAACGAGATGCCCCACAGGATGTAGGCGAAGGAGAGCAGCGAAACGATGCTCTGCAGGAATCCGGTGCCGAGCTCATGGGTGCGCTGGATGAACAGCAGCACGTCGTTGCCGATGCGCAGCTGGATGTTGTCGACGGTCTGGTCGACGAAGCGGATGCGGTAGTGGCGGCCCTCCGCCATCCACAGCGCCACGTAGCGCTGCGTCATCCATTCGCGCCAGCGGATGATCAGGGTCTGGCCGAACCAGTACTGCCCCATGCCCGACAGGATGGCGCCGATGGTGATGAACACGAAGACGACGAGCTCGCCGCGTACCGCGCTCCAATTGCGCGCCTCGACCGCGTTGAAGAAGCCGGCATTCCACTGGTTCATCTTGACCGCGACATAGACCACGAACAGCTCGGAGCCGATGACGCCGGCCAACAGGCCGCAGGCGCGCCAGCGGTCCTGCGACCGGAAATAAGGCAGCGCCAGGTGAAAGAAGGTGCGCAGCGCAAGAATGACGTTCTTCATGGCGATTCACTCGTCGAACAAAGAAGCCCTAGGATTGCCGATGGCTTGTGCCCGGACAAGGACCCCACGGTGCGCCCCGCTGCGACAGATCGCACGCCGCTTCAGGTCGGGCCGCGCGTCTGATGCCGGCGGGCGAGCGCGACCGCCCTCGCCCGCGGCAGCAGGCGCAGCAGCATGGCGATGACCCTGTTGTGGGTGCCGGGAATGACCACGCGCCGGCCCGCCATGAGCCCGTCGTAACCTTCGCGCGCCACCCGTTCCGCCGAACGCGTCAGATAGGCGGGATAGAGGCTCTCGCTCATGCCCGAGTGTTGCTGGAACTCGGTCTTGACCGGGCCCGGGCACAGCACCGTCACCCTGATGCCGCGCGGCTTGAGCTCGTGGTGGAGCGCCTCGCTCAGCGACAGCGCGTAGGCCTTGGTGGCGTGATAGACCGCCATCTGGGGGCCCGCCACGAACGCGCCGAGCGAGGCGACGTTGAGCACGCCGCCGCGGTGGCGCGCGAGGCTCTCGACGAAGCGCAGCGACAGGTCGGTGAGCGCGCGCACGTTGAGATCGATCATGGCGAGCTGCTCGTCGCGAGGCAGCCGCGCCGCCTCCCCGAACAACCCGAAGCCCGCATTGTTGACCACGATCGCGGGCTCGAGACCGCGCGCGGCGAGCTCGCGCGCGAGGCGGCCGGGGCCGTCTTTGTCGGCGAGATCGAGCGGCAGCACGTGCGGCCGCGCGTGCCCGGCGCGCTCGATCGCATCGGCGACGGCGGCAAGCTCGGCGGCGCGGCGCGCCACCAGCACGAGCGCGTGGCCGTGCTCGGCGAACACGCTCGCCAGCGCGGCGCCGATCCCCGCGGACGCTCCGGTGATCAGGGTGACGGGCTTGCGGTCCGACATACTCCATCTCGTGTCCCGGGCGCATTCGGCCGCAAAAAGCGCTCGCCCGTCAACATCGCGCCGGGTTTATGTTCGACGGCAGACGCGATATCGTCGTCTTCCGCAGGCAAAGTGGGCACGGGGCGAAGGAGTAGACCAGCATGAGCTTCTTTCCCGGCAAGGATCCATCGCCCGGCGACGCTCAAGCCGCCGACGCCATCGACCTCGTGGTGGTGCCGCGCAGCGTCGATATCGGCGCCTTCGCGGTGCGCCGCGCGCTCCCGCACGCCAAGCGGCGCATGGTCGGACCGTTCATCTTCTTCGACCATTTCGGACCGGCCGAGTTCCGCGCCGGCCAGGGCATCGACGTGCGTCCGCATCCCCATATCGGGCTCGCCACCGTCACCTTCCTGTTCGACGGCGAGATCATGCATCGCGACAGCCTCGGCACCGCCGCGGCGATCCGCCCCGGCGAGGTCAACTGGATGACCGCGGGCCGCGGCATCGTGCATTCCGAGCGCACCGCCCCCGAGCACCGCAGGGACGGCGAGCCGATCCATGGGCTGCAATGCTGGGTCGCGCTGCCGTCATCCGAGGAGGAGACCGAGCCCGGCTTCGCGCACCATGACAGCGCGGCGCTGCCGCTCATCAGCGGCGAGGGCAAGACCGTGCGCGTGGTCGCGGGCCGCGCCTATGGCGAGCGCTCGCCGGTGCCGACCCTCTCCGACACGCTGTTCGCCGACGTGACGCTCGCCGCCGGCGCGACGCTGCCGGTCGACGCCGACACCGAGGAGCGCGCGCTCTACCTGATCGACGGCGAGGTCGAGATCGCCGGCGACCGGTTCTCGGCCGGGCGGCTCTTGATCCTGCGCCCCGGCGACCCGATCGCGGTGACGGCGGTCGGCGACGCGCGGCTCACGCTGCTCGGCGGCGCCGCCATGGACGGCCCGCGCCACATCTGGTGGAACTTCGTTTCCTCGCGCAAGGAGCGCATCGAGCAGGCCAAGGCCGACTGGAAGCTCGGCCGTTTCGACAGCGTGCCCGGCGACGAGACGGAGTTCATCCCGCTGCCGGAGGAGCGAACGTAAGCTCGTAGGGTGGGCAAAATCGCTTGCCGTGTCGTTGATGGTGGGCACGGCGCGCGTACGATTTTGCCCACCGTAACGCCCGTCAGCGCGCCCATAGCGCGTCGAAGACGCGCGTAAACGCGCTGATGGCCCACCCTACGATCGCGACGATTTCGCTACAGCCGCGCGAGGTCGAGCGTGCGGCGCTCGCCAGCCCAGGCGTCATCGAGGCGGCGCATGACCTCTGCCGCCGCGTCCTTGCGGCCCATGCGGCGATAGACTTCGCCCAGGCCGTAAAGCACCCAGCCGTTGTTGGGCGCCCGCGCCAAGGTGGCGCGGAACTCCTCCTCCGCCTCCTTGAGCTGGCCCATGCGCAGCAGCACCGCGGCCAGCGATTGCCGCACCGGGTAATACCAGTACGGCGGCTCGGAATAGGCGAGCTTGTCCTGGATCGCCGCGGCCGCTTCGAATTCGGTGCGCGCGGCGCGCAGCTTGCCTTCGGCGAGCGCAGCGCGCGCCAGCACCACCTGGCGCGCCAGGTCGAGCATCTCGGGCGCCGGAACACCGCCTTCGACCAGCGCCGAGAAATCGCTCGCCTTGAGCTTCCCGATCGCCGCCGCCTCGGCGCGCGCGGCCGCGACGTTCTTTTGCCCGGCATAGGCCACGCCGCGGGCATAGTGCCACATCGCCTTCACGAACGGCAGCCCGTCGCCGGGGTCGGCGAGCGCCAGCACCGTGGCCGGAGCACTGAATTGGGCATGGGCGAAGAACGGCGCGGCCATGATCGGCTGCACCCATGGGATGGTGCGCCCGGCGTCGGCGCGCACCACGCGCGCGAGCTTTTCGGCCGCGGCGACGGCGGCGGCGCCGTCGCCCGCCATCTGCGCCGACGCCATCAGCGAATGCACGTTGTGCGGATAATAGGCCGACGGATAGATGCCGGCGGGCTGCGCCTGCGCGATATAGGCTTCATCGACCGCCACCGCCGCCTTGTTGGCCGCCAGCGCCCCCTTGTAGTCGCCGACCCGGAAGTAGATGTGGAACGGCATGTGCACGAGATGGCCCGCGCCCGGCATGGCGGCGGCGAGCCGCTTGGCGTGCGGCAATGCCCGTTCCGGCGCCGACGAGGCTTCCACCATGTGGATGTAGTAGTGGATCGCGCCCGGATGGTCGGGACTGCGGGCCAGCACCGTCTCGAGCATGGCGATGATCTCGGCGGTCTTGCCCTTGGGCTTGGCGCCGCCCGCCTCCCAGTAGTCCCAGGGCGAGAGATCCATCAGCGCCTCGGCGGAAAGGACCTGGATGTTGTCGTCCTCCGGAAAGCGCGCCGCGGCCGCGCCCATGGCGGCGGCGAAAGCGGCGTCGAGCGCGGCCCGCTCGGCCTTCGGATCGGACGAGTAGCGCTGCGCGATCGCCTCGATCAGCGCCTGCTCGCGCGGGCTCGCCGACCAGGCGTTCTGCTGCGCCTTGAGCACGGCCGCCATCGCGGGCTCGACCGCCTCGGCGTCCATCGGCGCGTTGATGTTGGGACCGAGCACCAGCGCCTCGCCGAACGCGCACATCGCGCAATCCGGATCGAGCTTCTGCGCCGCGCGGAAGGCGCGCGCCGCCTCGGCATGATTGAAGCCGTAGGCGAGCCGCAGTCCCTGATCGAAATAGCGCTGCGCCATGGGATTTTTCGTGGTGATCGCAAAGCCCACCGTCCCGAGATTGTCGTAGAGCGGCACATCCGTGGCGCCCGCCGTGCCGGCGCCCGAACCGGCCGGCGGGAACGGCCGCGTTTCGGTTGCCTGCGCGAGCTTGCGGTACTGGCCGAGCAGGAGCCGGCGATCGGCCGTGTCCGGCGCGCACAGGCCCCCGCTCAAGACCGGATCGAAGTAGCGGGGCTGCGGCGCCGCGGGCGCGTCGCTGGTGACGGCCAGCAGCGCCAGGCCGAGGCCGGAGGCGCCCGCCAGGATGATCATCGGCAGTACAGGGCTCATGTCGCATCTCCTCGAGATCAGAGAGAATAGAGAGAAAGAGAGAGGTCGGAGCGCGCGCGCCGGGCGCGTGCGGTCAAAGGTAGCTCCACCACCATTCCCGGCGGCGCTGCTTGAGCGCCGCAAACCAGCGGCAGAGAGGATAGAGCGTAACCAGGACCAACAGCCAGACCGCGTAGACACCCGGCAGGCTCAATCCCCAGGCGGCCGGCTTTTGCGGGGGGAACGCGCCGAACAGCCAGCTGGCATCGCGGAACGCCGCCCAGGCCAGCGCCACCGCCAGCGCATGGATCAGGAAGATGTGCAGCACGTAGAAGAAGAACGGCACGCGCCCGAAGGCGGTGATCCAGTCGGCAAGGCGGCCGTGCGCCCGCTCGAACAGTGCGAGCAGGATAAGCGCGGGTCCCAGCGTCATCATCAGATAGAGCAGCGACGGCGGATATTTCTCGCAATTGAGGAACGACAGCACGGTCGCGAGGACGCCGCTCTGGACGCTCCACGGCGCCGGATCGCCGTAGATATTGGCGGCGCGCAGCAGGAGGAAGCCCGCGGTGACGGCAAGACCGGCCGCGATCAGCAGCCGTCCGCGCGCCTCCCGGTCGAGCTTGAACACCGGCCCGAACGCGTAGCCGACCGCCATGACTCCAATCCAGGGAAGCAGTGGATAGAGGACGAAGAGTTTCGTCTGCGGCCCGACTTGCAGCCGCGCCGACTGATGCAGCACGTTCCACAGCCAGCCGGCGGCGCCGAGCTCATCGGCGCGGATGCCGTCGAGCAGGTTGTGCCCCCCGATCATGGTGAGGCCGACCGCGGCGATCGCCCAGCGCGGTAGGCAAACGAGCGCAGCCAGCACCACCATCGACGCCCCGACCGCCCAGATCACTTGGGCGACGAACAGATCGAAGTGGAGGTTGAAGCTCCATCCCAAGCGCACCAGGGTGAATTCGATCAGGATGAGCCAGAAGCCGCGGGTGAGGAGAAAGCGGCTGACCTCGCCGACGCCGCGGCCGCGCGCGCCATGGAGAAAGGCCGAAATGCCGGCCAGAAAGATGAAGGTCGGAGCGCAGAAATGCGTGACCCAGCGCGTCAGGAACAGCGCCGGGTCGGCGACGTCGCGCGGATTCATGCCGCCCGTGCCGAAGAAATCGCGGGTGTGGTCGAGCGCCATCAGCACCATGACGAGGCCGCGCAGCAGATCGATGCTGTCGAGGCGCGGCCGGGCTTCGGCGTGCACAAATTCGCTGGAAACGGCGGCAGCGGTCGACTTTGCGTCCGTGCTCCAGAAGTGTGCGGCAGTCATCTCTAGCTCCGAAAACGGCCGACCGGCAGGCCAACGACGACCCGCCGGTCGGAAACATCACGGATGTCCGTGATTCTTGCATTCGCGGGCAGGGCTGGCTGGGTGGCCCGCGTTTGCCGGGGTTAGTTGCCACCAGCCGCACGCCGGGTCTGTGAGCTAGTTCACATATAAAGCGGTCGTGATCCGGCGTTTCACTCGAATGTGATCCCCGGGAACGCGGGCATCCAGTGATCGCCGGCGCTGCCAATAGGTCGCCAGTAAGAGCAGCTCAATTCGGTGGCGACGATCACTTGCGCGCGCGCAACGTTCGCAGGCCCGGCAGCTTCTGCTTTATCCGGGCGATGTCCTGCCACGGATCCCGCTTGAGGCCCGCGAGCCGCCTGCCGAGATTGAGCACGGTGTACTGGTTGCCGGCCTTGGTGCGGCCCAATTCCTCCCAGGTCACCGGCACCGACACCGGTGCGCCCTCGCGCGCGCGGGTCGAATAGGCCGCGACCGAGGTCGCCTCCACCGTATTGCGCAGATAGTCGACGAAGATTTTTCCCCGCCGCAGCGATTTGGTCATCTTGGCGACGTAGCGGTCGGGCGCGTCGGCGGTCATCGCCAGCGCCACTGCCTGGGCGAAGGTCTTGGTGGTGTCCCAATCGGCGCCCTCGACCGGCAGCACCACGTGCAGGCCCTTGCCGCCGGAGAGCTTGACGAAGCTCTCGAGCTTGATCGCGGCAAGCCGCTCGCGCACGTCGCGGGCGGCGGCCACCACCGCGGGCCAGCCGACCTCCTCGCCCGGGTCGATGTCGAACACGATGCGGTCGCAGCGATCGAGCCGGTCGATCAGCGAGCCGCGCACGTGCACTTCGAGCACGCCGGCCTGCACCAGCGACAGCATCCCGTCGAGGTCCTCGATCGCGATGATCTGGCGCCTCTTGCTGTCGATCATCGTGCGCAGGTTCTTCTCGGTGAGCCCCGCGGAGGCGTGCTTTTGGAAGAAGCATTCGCCCTTGGTCCCCTCGGGACAGCGCACCAGCGCCAGTGGCCGATCGACCACGTGCGGGGCCATCCACTCCCACACCGAGCGATAGTACTCCGCCAGATCCTGCTTGGTGACGCCGACGTCGACCCAATAGACCCGGTCGGGATGGGTGAAGCGCACGTCGCTTTCTTTCCCGGGCTTGGCGGACAGAGGCTTGGCGGCGCGCCGGCGGCCGCCCGCCGCGGCCTTCGCCTTCGATTTCTTCGCCATGATCTTCGTCGCCTCCGCCGCCACCTTGGCCGCCGACGCGCGATCGTCCGGCGTCTTGACGCGATTGTCGAGCACGGCCGGCAGCTCGCGCACCACCTCCTTCGCCGGCTTGTCCTCGCGCACGCCCTTGAAGGCGGCCTGACGCACCAGGCCGTCGTGGGTCCAGCCGCGGAACTGCGATTCGATCACCATCTTGGGCTCGACCCAGTTGACGTCGCGGCGGCGGGCTTCCGCGTGCGGAATTTGATCGAACGGCGGCGTGTCGATCTCCAGCGCATGCAGCCGTTTCCACAAGTCCTTCGCCATCGCATGGCTGTAGCCGGTGCCGATGCGGCCGGCATAGGTGAGCCGGCCCTTGTCGTAGTAGCCGACCGCGAGCGCCCCGATCGCCCGCGGCATCGCGGTCGAGGGCGAATAGCCGCCGACCACGAATTCCTGCGCGTTCGAGCATTTGGTCTTGATGAAGGTCTCGACCCGCCCGGAGCGGTAGAGCGCGTCGGCGCGCTTCGACACGATGCCTTCGAGCGTCATGCGGCAGGCCTGCTGCAGCACCAGCGCGCCGTCCTCGTCGAAATGCTCGCTGTAGCGGATCGCGTTGCCGGCGGCCTTTGCGGCGTCGATGAGCCGCTTGAGCTCGGCCTTGCGCTCGGTGAGCGGCAGCTCGCGCAGGTCGCGGCCGTCGAGGTGAAGCAGGTCGAACACGTAATAGACGAAGGCATCGCGCCGGCCTTCCTTGAGGGCCACTTGCAGCATCGAGAAATTCGAGGCGCCGCGCTCGTCCTCGACCACGATCTCGCCGTCGATCAGCGCGGTTTCCGCCGGCAGCTTGGCGACCGCGGCCGCCACATTGGGGAATTTGCCGGTCCAGTCGAGGC
>JBEVIH010000220.1:0-14876 GCA_040510815.1 Xanthobacteraceae bacterium
CTGCCGTATTGCCAGTTGTAGCCGGCATGGGCACCGAAGACCCCGCCCTTCGGATTGATGCCATCGATGATGATATGCGGCTCAGAGACCGGCCCATTGAGGGCCACCACGCCCTTCCCACAAAAAAATTGGCATTCGTCGCTAAAGAACCGATCTTTCTTCCAGCCATAGCCGCCATGGACTCCGACGTAGAAGCCGGACCAGTCGGGCGGAGGAGGTAGAGGTGCCGGACGCGCCTTGACCGGCATGTCGGCCGCCATCGCTGGTGCCAGAAGCGCAGTGAGTGCGATGCCTGCGAGCAATAGCTTTTTCATCGGTGCCCCCTTGAAGATCGAGAAGGCATTGTACCGCACGAATGCGATTCAAGCTGTGATGCTTCGGCCACAGTCAGGGTTTGTTTCAGTTAGGACTGATCCTTCACCCTGCGTGGGCTAGACTAGCCTCGTAGGTGACCCGGCACTCACTACTTCGCGCTGTCGTCGATGAGGGGGCGAAGGGAGAGGACCAGAAACAATGTCAGGTTTGACAGTGCGCCGGAAAGCCCTTTAGCGCCAATGGCGTCCGATAGGATGGGTTGCCAGGCTAAGGCCGCGTTATTGTTGGGCTCGGGTAGCCCGGCCGGGACTTTGATTCCCGCGACCGCGATAGCGATCAGCCTCCGCGACCTCGAACAATCCCGCCGCCGCCGCCATCACGGCCTGATAGCGGGCGCCCGGATCGAGGCTCCGGTTCCCCTCGCGATCCTCGCCATCCCTTCGTTCGTTGACCGTGTAACAAGGCTGCGGCTCAAGCGCGCGCCGTCAGCCCCATCTGCCCCAGCGCCGCGCGCCCGAGCAGGCCGTAGGGGTTCGCCAAGGTCTCCAGCATCTCGAAGTGATTGTAGCCCTCGCCGACCAGCAGTTCGGCGGGCTTGCCGGCCGCCTTCACCGCCGCGTGGAAGTCGCGGGTCTGGCGCTGGAACTCCGGCGTCTCGTAGCTGCCATGGGCGAGGATGAGCGGGGTGTTGAGCTTGTCGAGGTGGCGCATGGCGCTGAGCGCCTCCTCCATCTCGTCGGTGAACTTGACGTATTTCGAGCGCTTCGACAGCCGCACCGGCTCGAGGTCGTACATGCCGCTGCTCAGGGTCGCGCCCTTGAGGATGTCGGCCGGCAGATCGTGCTTGCGCCAGTCGTGGGTCACCACGCAGCCGCCGATGTGGGAGCCTGACGAGTGCGAGCTGAGATAGAGCCGGTTCGGGTCGCCGCCGAAGCTCTTTGCGTTCTGGTACACCCAGCCGACCGCGCGGCGCACCTGCTCGACCATCGGGAACAGGCTGCCGCCGGCGTCGTCGACATTGGTGAAGTCGAGGATGACGTAGTGGGCGCCCGCGGTCACGAACGGTTCCGCCAGGAACGCGTAGTCGGCGGCGCGGTTGGCGCGCCAGGCGCCGCCGTGCACGAACACGTTGACCGGGGCGTTCGGCCGATTGCTGCGATAGATGTCGAGCTGCTCGATCTCGGTCGGGCCATAGGCCACGCGCTCGGGCGCGCCGATCACGGCGCGCGAGCGTTCGCTGTTGAAGACGCGGCGCTTGCCGACCTGGTCGCGGTTGGGCGCATAGACGATCTGGTCGTAGGCGTCGTCGAGCTCCTGCTGGTCCATGTCGAGCCAGACCCGCGGCCCTTTCGCGCGCGGTTGCTGCGCCAGCGCCGCACCGCCGGGGGCGGCGACGCCTGCAGCGGCGGCTGCGATGGTGCGTGGGTTGTCGTCGGACTGCATGGTCATGCCGCCTTGGTGATGGCGCCGCCGGCGAGGTTGTCGACGACGACCGGGCTGTCGAACCAGGTGATCGTAGGCTTGGCGCCGTAGAGCTTTTCCACACGCGCGCGCCATTCGCCGTCGTAGACCCGCTCGGCCGCACGCCGCGACTGCCAGAGATAGACGCCGCCGGCGATCCGCCCGTCCTCGGAGCGGATGTAGTATTTGCGGATCAGGCCGGGAAGGTTCTGGTACTTGGGCGCGCTCGATTCGAAGCGGCGCGTGGCCTCGGCGAGCGTGATCGGTGAAGGCAACTGAAACTGCACGATGGCGGTGATCATGATCGCCTCTCCTCATCCGAAAGGGGCTTGGCCGCGCTCGGCATTCGAGTGACGGAACGCTTCCCGAGGCAGGACGCATCCTCCCTCGACGGCGGTTATCGCGCCGACGCCGGCTCGGCACAAGCCGGAATTGAGCCAGGTTGTCGGCGGTGCCGCGGCGCTCCTATGATGCATCGAACGATCATCGAACGGAGGGAGCCCCCAGATGACCACGCTTTCGCGATTCCGGTTGCCATGCGGTGCGGCTGCGGTCGCAATCCTTGCTTCGGCGCTATCTGCCGCAGCGCAAACGCCGCCCGCGGGCGCTCCGGCCGTGCGTTTTCTCAACCCGCCGACCATCGCCCAGCCGCGCGGCTATACCCATGTGGTCGAGGTCACGGGTCCCGGCCGCATCATCTACGTCGCCGGTCAGCTCGGCTACGACGTGTCCGGCAAGGTGCCCGAGCCGGGGGATTTTCGCGCCCAGGCGACGCAGGTGTTCGAAAATCTCAAGGCCGCGCTCGACAGCGTCGGCGCCCGCTTCGAGCATGTGGTCAAGTTCAACACCTTTCTCCGCGCGCAGATTCCGATCTACCGCGAGGTGCGCGACCGTTACGTCAGCACGGCGGCGCCGCCGGCCAGCACCACCGTCGAGATCCCGCGGCTGGCGCGCGAGGGGGCGCTGATCGAGGTGGAAGCCATCGCCGTGCTGCCGCCGCGCTGACGCCCGCCCGTCGAGCGACCCCGCGCACGGTCGGCGACGGCTCGTGCGAGCCGCCCCGACATCACTTGCAGGTATTGTCGACCAGGTCGTCGAGACCCTTGAGCGCCTTGTCGAGCTCGGCAAGGTCGCCCTTGCGGCATTCTGCGGCGACCACGCGGAACACCCGCGCGGTTCCGATATACTCGCCGCTCGCGCTGCAAAACGCGTTCTTGACCGCGGGCTTGGCTTTGAGCTCGTCCAGCGTCTTCTTGTAATAGTTGAGCGCGATCTGCAGGGCCTCGTTGAGGCTCTTGACCACGGTGTCGCAATCCTCGTCGGCGCGCAGCGGCGCGGCGGTCGCGAGCAGGCCGATCAGCGCGGTCGCCGCGGCCGCCGACATCCATCTTTTCATTGCAGCGTCCTTTCAGTCTTGAGCGGGCGCACGTTCTTGTCGGCGAACCGGTGCCCACTTCGCCGGAGCACTCGCTACTCGCACTTCTTGTCGACTTGGGTCTGCAGCGCCCTGATCCTGCGATCCAGATCCGCCAGCGCCTTGGTCCGCTCCTCGCCCTCGTCGAGGCATTCGTCGTTGACGACGCGAAACGCTTTCACCAGCCCGAGACCTTCCGCGAACGCCGCGCACGAACGCGCGTCGCTGTTGCCGCCCTTGGCGGCCGGGTCGAACTTGTCGATCACGGACTTGACGCTCTTGGTCATGGCTTCGCACTCGTCGGCCTGCGCCGCCGCGGCGGCCAAGCCGAATGCCGCCGCCGCCGCGGCGGCAGCTCGCATCGTGCTGGTAATGGTCATGGTTTCTCCCGCGCTCAAATCCTAAGACAAATTCTGCAATCGGACGCGGTGGAAGATATAGACAAGGTCACTAGGTGTCACGCCACCGCCGCACGGCCGCGGTATCAAAATAAATTCCTTGTATCCGCGCCTCTCGTAACGCGCGGGCGCCTCGATAGCCGCGCGCTATCGCGGCGCGGCGATCTCACGGGCTGGCGTGATCGATGAACTTCGGCGGCGGCGCTTCGCCCCATTGCGAGACGAGCGCCTCTTCGGCCGGCACCAGGTTCGATCCGTTGGCGAGGTTCAGGCGGTCGCTGTCGGCCCAATGCTCGTGCACGCGGCCCCACGGATCGGCCCAGTAGTCGTAGACCTGGCTGCCGAGCACGTGCCGGCCGATGCCCCACATGTGCTCGTACTTGCCGAACTGCGCCAGATAGTCGTGGCCCATGGCGACGTCGTCGATGTCCGGCACCTCGAACGACAGGTGGTTGAGGCCGGTCTTGGCGTGGTTGAGGCAGAAGAAGACGTGGTGATCGACATAGGCGTCGCCGCGATCGCAGCGATTGAACGAGCCGATCAGATTGTTCTTCTCGCCGGCATAGACGTCGTCCGAGCAGACGAAACCGAGCGTGTCGCGGAACCAGTCGACGGTCTCGCGGAATTTCGGCGTCATCATCACGCCGTGCCCGATCCGCTTCACGTGCGAGGGGCCCTTGGGCAGGCGCATGAGCTCGCCCGCCCGCAGCAGCGGGTCCTCGCCGGTGTTGAGCCTCTGGCGCCTGGTCGTGATCGGGGATACGGCCGCAATCCCGTGCACGACTTCGATCTGGTAGCCGTTGGGCTCGGTGAGCCGCACCCGCTTGCCGCCGCCGGGCTCGTCGATCGCCTCGATCCCCGAAGCGCCGGGCGCCTTGGCGATGCGCTTGAGATCGTCCTCGCTCGCCGCGTAATAGGCAAAGCCGACGAATTTCGGCTCGCCCTTTTCGGTGACGTGGATGTGGTGAACCGGATCGGTCCCGCGCATGTAGAGCGCGTTGGCGGTGCGCTCCGAGCGCGTCATGCCGAAGCGGGTCAGAAACTCCTCCATGACATCGAGGTCGGGCGCCCGCAGCCGCCCATACGCCATGTCGGTCACCTTGATGTAGCTCATGCTCACCACCCTGCCTTGATGTCGCGTCTCCCGATGGAGTCTTGCACAACCCGTACGGCCGGTCACGCGGCGCGACGCGCCGAAGCATAACTGCCGTTGCCGCCTACCCGCCCCTCCACGGCCGGTTGTTTTTTTACATAATACAATTTATCGTTTCGTGTGCGAGCATACTCGCTCGAAGACATGCGCGTTTTGATCAAGGGCTATCTGCCATGTTGCAACAAACCGCAAATGAAGCTTGTGCCAAGCCTCGGTTGATCTTCGCCGCCGCCGTCGTTGGCTCGCTCATGGCGCCGGCGAGCGCGCAGGTGCAGGTACAGATCTTCCCCAGCGATATGAGCTGGGGAGTGGGCCCGCCGTTCAGCAACGAACAAAACGCCGGGAGCAACATCAGCGGCACGGCTTGTACCTCTATCCCGCCGCGCGCCTGTCTCGCCGTGAACGACTCGTCGAACTTCGCCCAGTTCTTTGCGGTCGGCGCGCGAAGAATCCGTCCGACCGACCTGATCCCGCTGCAGCCCAACCAAGTCGGCCAATTGACGTTCAGCTCAGTCGGCGCCGAGGGAGCAAGCTTCGACGGCGATCATTTCTATGTCATCGGATCGCACGGGCAAGCGTCGCCAGCGTCCGTGAGATCAGATTTCCTGGCATTTCGCTTCAGATTCGACGCCACCGGGCCTTCTTTTCCACCAACCCTTCCGGAGGTCGGACGTTCGGAGCGCCTGCGCGAGGCCATCACCGCGGCCGCGCAGGCCGGCCAGTTCGGGCCGTCGCTGCAAAGCCCGAGCGACGTCGCCATCGAAGGCGTCGCCGTCAGCGACCGCCGAATGTTCATCGGCCTGCGCGCGCCGTCGCCCGCCAATGGACCTTTCATCATGGCCGTCGGCGCGGAGGCGGTGTTCGGCACCGGAAACCTCAACTTCGGCGTCAGGGCGCTCAACCTCGGCGAGGGGATCGGCATTCGCGATCTGGCAAAGATCTCGACCGGCATTCTGATTCTGACCGGCCCCAGCGCCGACGTGGCGGCGGCGCCGTCGCTGTTCCATCTCACGCTGGGTACCGGCATGGTCAGCAAGCTCGGCGATATCGTCCAGCCCACCGACCGCAAGGCCGAGGCGTTGCTGGTGCTGCAGGAGGACCCTGAATTCATCCGCTTCCTCGTGATGTTCGACGGCATCGAGAACGGCGGCCCGATCGAGTATTTCGTGCCGCGCTGAGCGGCAGGCGATCCCCCATGTCCCGGGCGAGCGAAGCGAGGCGCCTTTGCGCCGAGCGGATAGAGACACCGATCTCGGGTTTACCCGAGATCGGCGCTTAAAGGCGCGCAAGTCGGGCAAGCCCGACTTGCGTGGACCCATCGCCAAGGCCGCAAAGCAAGATTTCACGCGTGGCGAGAGCCCGTCGTGTCGCCCGGGGTCCCGGATCATCGCTCGCGCTGACGCACTCGCTCGTCCGGGACACGAGAGCGACGCCTACCCCAAATTCAGTTCCTTGAAGAAATCGTTGCCCTTGTCGTCGATCACGATAAAGGCCGGAAAATTCTCCACCTCGATCTTCCAGATCGCCTCCATGCCGAGCTCGGGATATTCCACGGTCTCGACCTTCTTGATGTGATGCTCGGCGAGGTTGGCGGCCGAGCCGCCGATCGAGGCGAGATAGAAGCCGCCGTGCTTCTTACAGGCCTCGCGCACCGCCGGCGAGCGGTTGCCCTTGGCCAGCATCACCATCGAGCCGCCGGCGGCCTGGAAGTCGTGCACGAATGAATCCATCCGTCCCGCCGTGGTCGGCCCGAACGCGCCCGACGCATAGCCGGCCGGCGTCTTCGCCGGGCCGGCGTAATAAACCGGGTGGTTCTTGAAATAGTCGGGCAGCCCCTGCCCTTGTTCCAGGCGCTCCCTCAATTTCGAGTGCGCGAGATCGCGCGCGACCACCATCGGCCCGGTCAGCGAAAGACGGGTCTTGATCGGATACTTGCTGAGCTGCGCGAGTATCTCCTTCATCGGTTTGCGCAGATCGATGTGGACGACCTCGCCGCCGAGTTTTTGCGCATCGATCTCGGGCAGGTACTTCGCCGGGTTCGCCTCGAGCTCTTCGAGAAACACGCCGTCGCGGGTGATCTTGGCCAACGCCTGACGGTCGGCGGCGCACGACACGCCGAGCCCGATCGGCAGCGACGCGCCGTGGCGCGGCAGCCTGATCACCCGCACGTCGTGACAGAAATACTTTCCGCCGAACTGCGCGCCCACGCCCAGCGACTGCGTGAGCTTGTGCACCTCCTGCTCCATCTCCAGGTCGCGGAAGGCATGGCCGTCCTCGGAGCCCCTGGTCGGCAGGTCGTCGAGATAGCGGCAGGAGGCGAGCTTCACCGTCTTCATCGTGAGCTCGGCCGAGGTGCCGCCGATCACGATGGCAAGGTGATAAGGCGGGCAGGCGGCGGTGCCGAGCGTGAGCACCTTCTCCTTGAGGAACGCGATCATCCGGTCATGGGTGAGGATCGACGGCGTCGCCTGGAACAGGAACGACTTGTTCGCCGAGCCGCCGCCCTTGGCGATGAACAAGAGCTTGTAGGCGGCTTCGTTTTCTCCTTGGCCCTCGGCGTAGATCTCAACCTGCGCCGGCATGTTCGACTTGGTGTTCGTCTCCTCGAACATGGAGATCGGCGCGAGCTGCGAGTAGCGCAGATTGCGCTTGAGGTAGGCATCGCGCGCGCCCTCGGCGAGCGCCGCCTCGTCGTCGCCGTCGGTGAAGACCAGGCGGCCCTTCTTGCCCATGATGATGGCGGTACCGGTGTCCTGGCACATCGGCAGCACGCCGCCGGCCGCGATGTTGGCGTTCTTGAGAAAATCGTAGGCGACGAACTTGTCGTTGTCCGACGATTCCGGATCGTCGAGAATCGAGCGCAGCTGCTTGAGATGCCCCGGCCGCAGCAGGTGATTGATGTCGGTGAAGGCGGCCTCTGCCAGCGCGCGCAGCGCCTCGCGCTCGATGACGAGCATGTCCCGGCCCATGACCTTTTCCACCCGCACGCCGTCGGAGGAGAGCTTGCGGTAGGCGGCGGTGTCCTTGCCGAGCGGGAACAGCGGCGTGTGCCGGTAGGGCGGAGTGATGGAGGTCGGAGCGTTCATCGGGCTTTTGCTCGAGTCCAAACGAGAAGAAGGGCAGCACACATAATAGCGCCTAACCGCTTCTGAATGCCAACGCTACCCGCTTGGACCGGATACCGGACGGCGGCTTGTCAACTCGTTGCATTCCTCAGCCCTTCCGCCAATGATCGCCCCGCAATCGTAGACAGGGAGAAAACTCCATGAGCGTCACCGTCCGCCGAGTCGTCACCGGCCACGACAACAACGGCCGCGCCAAGGTCACCATCGACGAGGTCGTCAAGAACGTCGTGCAGGGGCGGCCGGGCGCGCATGCCGCGGCGATCTGGACGACCGAAGGCTTTCCCATCGACAACGACGGCGACGCCGACGCGTCCGCCCGCAAGGTCGGCACCACGCTCGCCAACGGCACCATCTTTCGCGTGGTGAGCTTCGGGCCGGGCGTGGCGGCGCGCAACCACCGCACCGACTCGATCGACTACGCCACCGTGATCGCGGGAGAGATCGACATGGAGCTGGACGGCGAGACCGTGCACCTCAAGGCCGGCGACGTGCTGGTGCAGCGCGGCACCATCCACAACTGGGTGAACAAGGGCACCGCGCCTTGCATCATTGCCTTCGTGCTGGTGGCCGCCAAGCCGGTGACCGCCGGCGGCAAGTTGCTCAACGCCGTGGGCTGAGGCGCGCCGGCAATAATGCAGCCTCAAAAAGCGAATGGCCGGGCGCGTGCCCGGCCATGACGCTTCCGCTCACGGCGCGCGGCGCCCCGGACGATCCGGTTCGGCGCTATGCCATTATCGTGACGACTATCGCCAGCCGGACTCCCTGTCGCAGGCCGCGCGCGCCGCCGGGTTGGCCTTCTCCCACTCGGTGATCGAGCGGGTCTCGTTGCTGCTCATCTTTTCGTTCATGCAAATGCAGTACTTGCGCACGACCGCCTCGCTCGCACCGCCCTTGTTGTCCGCGATGCATTGATTGATCCATTTGACGTCGTCCGCGTTCATGGCCTGGGCAAAGGCGGCGTTGCCCGCCATGGCGGATCCGACAAGACACAGCACAACGGCTGCAAGCTTCATGGCATTTTCTCCAGTTAGCGATTCGAGTCCGGATAGCGACGCGGCGTGTTTACGCGTTCTGTTTGCACGCCACAACGGCGTGGCCGGTCGTCGCGGCTTTTTTACGGGGAGCGATTTCACAGAGACTGACGGAGAAATTCGGGCTTTTTCCGAGATGCGCGCCTCGGGCGCCAGCGCCTCAGCGCCCGCCTCCCCTACTCGTCCAGCGCCTTGAAGTACCGGTAAATCCCCCACTGGCTGAACGCGATCCGCCGCTCGGAGGCGAGATAGGCGGCGATGCGCGGTCGCTTGGCGACGCGGTCGTGCAGCGCCACCAGGCGCGGGATCTTCCGCTCCATGCGTTTCATCCGTTTCGGGAATGCGTAGCGCAGGCCCTCGACGATCTGGAACAGGCTCAAATCCACGTAACAGAGCCTGCGGCCGAGCACGTAAGGGCCGCCGCTCTTTGCCAGCACGCGCTCGAAATAGCGCAAGAATTTCGGCGCCCGGTAGCGCCAGAAATATTTCGTACGCAGCTTGGCGGCGCCGCGCTGCTGCTCGTAGAAGAGATAGCCGGTGATCGGGTGATGGGTGTCGTGGATCAGCACCACGAGGTCGGTGATGCCTAGCTGCAACTGATGCACCCACAGCTTGCCGGCCTCGTCGCGAGGCGCGAGTCCGAGCCGGGAGCCGAGGTAGAGCAAGATGTTGGCGGTCTGGCCGATCACGACCTTGCCGGCTTTCAGGAATGGCGGTGCAAACGGCGGACGCTTGATGCGCGTGCCGTCGAGAAATTTCATCATCGCGGGGACGCCGCGCTTGCCCGGCCGGCGCGCCACCTCGACATACTCGGCGCCCGCCTCTTCCAGCGCCAGGCGGACAAACTCGCCGCGCCCCTGGATCGTGGGCCAGTAATAGAGCTCGTAGCGCATGGCTTACCGCGCCACGCAGCGGCGCTGCCGCTCGAGCTGATGCTTGCCGCCGACCTTCTGGTGATCGCCGCCGGTCACTTCCTTCACCTGGCCCTTGGGACATGTCCCGTCGTCGACCAGCACGGTCTGTCCGGGCTTGAGGCTACCCATGGCCGGCTCGCGCTTGAGGATCTCGGCGCGCGCGGAGACGGCGAGACCGACCATAACGGCGATGGCGAGGACGGCGCTGAGTTTTCGCATCGGACGGTTCTTTTCGCGCAGATGAATGACCGCACCGGCCGGCGCAGGCGCGACCGCCAAGCGAGTGTAGCGCGGATGGAGGGCTGACGAAATCCGGCTGCAGCTCACGGGCCGAGCCGGCGCAGCGCATGCGGCCCGATCAGCCAACGCCGACCAGAGCTGCCTGCGGCTGCTCCATCTGCTCGGCGACCTCCAAGGCGAGAAAATCGAGCAGCGCCACGTCGTACCCGGTCTCGGTCTGCGGTTGCCGCCAATGCGTCGACAGCACGCCCCGGAATCGGCCGCACCCGCCGATCAGCGGCATGGAATGCACGGCCCGCGCCTCGGCGGCGAGCATCACGTCGAGGGCCGGCGTGCCGACGAAGAGCGGGCTCAAGGCGACGTTTTCGACGATCACCCGCTGGCGCGTGGTCAGTGCCGCGCCGCAAGCGGAATTGCTGTCGAAGCTCACGGATTTGAAAAATTCCAGGAACGGCGCCGCAAAGCCTCGACTCGCTGCGATCTCCAGGCTGCCGGTCCGCTCATCGAGCAGCTGGACGTTGCCCATGTCGGCCTCGGTGAAATCGATGGCGGCATCGACCACGTGCTGCAGAAAGGCGCCGAAATCCCGCGACAGCCGGAAGCTCAGGCAGATGTCATAGACCCGCCGGTAATTGGCGCGGTCGCTTGCAAGACGTGGACGCTTGCCGTTGGCCATTTTCACTCCGATTGATCGCCGAGTGCCGAGCCATCGCCCGACGGCGCCGCCGGGCGCCAGACGCCGGCCGGAAGGCTGCTTCCCGCCCGCGCCCAAAATACGTGCCGAGGGTTACCGAAGCGTGTGCTCCGCGAGCCGCGGCAAAGGCAGATGTGCCCCGAGATCGTCGAGACGGCTGCAACTCGGCCGGTATAGACTGCCCGGCGTCGGTTGAAAAAACGGAGGAACCCCCATGCCAGTCGCCAATGTGCGCGGAGCCAACATCAACTATCAGGTTCTCGGCACCCACGGTCCCTGGGTCGCGCTGTCGCCAGGCGGACGCCGCGCGCTCGACAACGTGAAGCCGCTGGCGCAGCACATGGCCGGTCGCGGCTACCGCGTGCTGATCCACGACCGGCGCAATTGCGGCGTCTCCGACCTCGCGATCGGCGGCGACAAGTCCGAGTACGAGGTGTGGGCCGATGATCTCTACGAGCTTGCCTCGCAGCTCAACGCGCTGCCGGCCGTGGTCGGCGGCGGCTCGTCCGGCTGCCGGCTGTCGCTGCTGTTTGCGCTCAACTATCCGCAGAGCGTGCGCGCCCTGCTGCTGTGGCGCGTGACCGGCGGCGCGTTCGCCGCGCAACGCCTGACCGAAAACTACTACAGCAAATATATCCGTGCCGCGCAGGAGGGCGGCATGGCGGCGGTGTGCGCGCTCGACCACTTCCAGGAACGGATCGAGGCGAAGCCCGCCAACCGCGCCACGCTGATGGCGATGGACCCGAAAAAATTCATCGCCGCCATGGAGCGCTGGCAGGAACAGTTCGCCAAGGGCGCAGCCCACCCGGTGATCGGCGCGAGCGAGAGGGAGCTCAATTCCATCAAGGTGCCGACCTGTATCATTCCGGGCAACGACAGGACCCACAACCACGCGGTCGCCGAGAACGCGCACCGCATGATCCCGGGCAGCGAACTGTACGATCTCTTCCCCGGCGACCTCGACCTCGACCTGGTGCCGCCCGAGGATTGGGCTCCCAAGGAAGCCGAGATGGCCGCCATCTTCGACGACTTCCTCAAGCGCGCGCAGAAGAAAGCGGCGTAGCGCTCGAGATTGCGTACCGGCCCGGACGGCGTGCAACGCCCCCGGGCCGGGACGACGACGCCATGAAACGCAGCACCGCCCGCGTCCTCACCACCCATACCGGGAGCCTGCCGCGGCCGCCGCAGGTGGTGGAGCTGATGCTGGCGGAGCAGAAGCATCCCGGCGCCAAGGCAGCGGAGCTCGAGGCCGCGGTCCGGCACGCGGTCGCCGACGTGGTGCGCAAGCAGATCGACTGCGGGCTCGACGTGATCAACGACGGCGAGCAGGGCCGCACCGACTACACGGTGCACGTCAAGGATCGGCTGACCGGCTTCGACGGCCCGAGCTCGCCGCCGCTGGGCACCGGCGAGCCTGACTTCCCCGAGCTCTCGGCGATGCTCGCCTACTTCGCCTCGCCGTTTCAGAATCGGCCTGCGTGCTCGGGCCCGGTCGCCTGGAAGGATTTTCCCGCGCTCGAAGCCGACATCGCGCGCGCCAAGGCCGCGATGGCCGGCGCGGCGGCGGAAGAGACGTTCATGACCTCGCCGTCGCCCGGGCAGATCGCGCGCTACCTCAAGAACCGGCACTATCCGACCGACGAGGCCTATCTCTACGCGCTCGCCGACGCGATGGCGCGCGAATATCGCGCCATCGTCAACGCCGGCTTCGTGCTGCAGCTCGACTGCCCGGATCTGGCGCTCAGCCGCCACATGGTGTTCGCGCATTTGAGCCTCGAGGAGTTCCGCAAGGTGATCACCACCCACGTCGAGGCGCTCAACCATGCGGTCAAGGACATCCCGCCCGAGCGCATGCGCATGCACATCTGCTGGGCCTCGACCCAGGGCCCGCACCACAAGGACGTGCCGCTCAAGGACATCGTCGACATCGTGCTCAAGGGCCGGCCGCAGGCGCTGTCGTTTCCGGGCGCCAATCCGCGCCACGGCCACGAGTGGAAGGTGTGGAAGGACATCAAGCTCCCCGACGACAAGATCATCATTCCCGGCGTGATCGATTCCACCTCCAACTTCGTCGAGCATCCAGAGCTGGTGGCCGACCGCATTCTCCAATACGCCGGCGTGGTCGGGCGCGAGAACGTGATCGCCGGAGTCGACTGCGGCTTCGGCACCTTCGCCGGCCGGCTGCAGGTCGATTCCAAGATCGTGTGGATGAAGCTCGCTTCCCTTGCCGAAGGCGCGCGGTTGGCGTCCAAAGCGCTGTGGTGATTGCTACCGAAATCTGAGCGCGCGCGTCGCCCGCTCGGCGCCCTCCACCAATGATTTGAGCTTGGCCCATGCGATCTGCGGATGGGTGCGGCCGCCGAAGCCGCAATCGGCGCCGGCCATCACGTTCTCCTTGCCGACCAGCGTCGCGAACCGCTGGATGCGCTGCGAAACCAGGTCGGGATGCTCAACCACGTCGGTCGAATGGGTGACGACGCCCGGCACTACGATCTTGCCGGCCGGCAGCTTCACCGTCTCCCACACGACGTATTCGTGCTCGTGCCGCGCATTGGCAGCTTCGAACAGGTAGGCCTGCGCCTTCACCTTGAGCATGATGTCGACCATGTGGATCATTTCGAGGTCGTAGGCGTGCGGGCCGTGCCAGCTGCCCCAGCAGAGGTGATAGCGGATCCGCTCCTCGGGAATGTGGGACAGCGCGTGGTTGAGCGCTTCGACGCGCAGCAGCGAGCGCCGCCGGAAGGCGTCGAGACCCATCGCGATGCCGATCCGGTCCCACAGCGCCGGCAGCCAGGCGTCGTCCACCTGCAGCAGGAAGCCGGCGCCGGCGATGCCCTCGTATTCGGTCCGCATCGCCTCGGCGAGCGCATAGACGAATTCCTCCTCGCTTCGGTAGAACTCGTTCTCGCGGTAGGGCTCGAAGCTTGCCGGCGCGGTGCTGGTGAGAAAAGCGTCGCCGTCGGCGGGCGCGACCACGGCGCGAAAGACCTCGATTTCGTGCGCGAGCGCCGCCTGCCCGCGATAGGCGATCGGCGCGGTGCAGGCCCAATGCGGGCGTGACGGCCTGATCTGCCCGGCGGCGCCGTAGTAGAGCGTGCCGCGCTCGCTGGCGTAGCGATAGAAGTCGGCGAATTCCTCGCGGTCCTTGCCCTGCAGCAGCACCGGCTTGCCGCCCTTGGGCGGCCGCTGCTCGAAACCTTCGAACCGTTCTTCGATATAGGAGAGCCAATCGCCGCCCTTGGTGTATTCGCCTTCGTTGATCACATCGAGGCCGATCTCCCGCTGCTTGGCCACCACCGCCGCGACCTGCTCCCGCAATCTCTGCGCATAGTCCGGCGCCGCGCGATCGAGGCTCGCAAGCTCCGGCAGGCTGCCGACGTGGGTGGTGAGGATCTTGCTCGTGCTGCGGTTCACCGAGGCGGCTCCTCCATGTCACCGATCGCACGACCACTCGTCCGGGTGTGGCCGCCAGGCGATCTTGGGGCGTTGCACGCACTCCATTGTCTATTGAAAGCAAGCCCTTCATAAGAGGGTCCAAGAAATTCCAGGAGTCGCCCATGGTCAAGGTCTGCGATTGTTTCCCCGAGTTGAAGGCGGTCACCGACGCGCGCGAGCGGCGCTACCGCGCGCATCCCGACAAGCCCGCGCCCGAAGGGCCGCGGAGCTACGTCGAGGTCAAGGTGACGTCGATCGGCCAGCTCAACGAATCGGTCGACTGCAAGCGCAGCGGCCACAAGTTCATCATCAGCGAGCCGGTGCACGTGGGCGGGCAGAACGTCGCGCCCTCGCCGCTCGAGTTCCTGCTCTCCGGCGCGGTCGGCTGCTACGCCGCGGTGTTCGCCTTCTATGCGGCCAAGCTCGGGGTGACCTACGAAAGCTTCGAGGCGGTGGCGCGCACCGACTTCGACGTGCGCGGCCACATGATCGCGGACGCGCCGTCGTCGGCGTTCCAGAAGGTGACCATCGCCATCAGCGTGGTGAGCGATGCGCCGGAGGACAAGCTCCGCGAGGTCGAGCGGCTCTCGTTCGCGGGCTGCCCCGGCATCAGCACGTTGCGCGAGCCGGTGCCGGTGGAGACGCAGCTCAGGCTGACGCGGCCGGCGGCCGAGCGCGCGGCGTGACGGCGCGGGC
>JBEVIH010000221.1:0-6938 GCA_040510815.1 Xanthobacteraceae bacterium
CTGCCGCCGGGCGGGAACGGAACCACCAGCGTGATCGGCCGGCTCGGATATTGCTGCGCGGCGGCGGGCACCGCTGCGCTGGCCAGCGCCAAGATCAGCGCACTCGTCGCTAGGCTTTGGAGGCGCACGCCCATCCTCCTGGCCCCTGCTACTCGGCCTTCGCGCCCGACGCCTTGACCACATTGGCCCATTGCGTCTCCTCGCGATCGATGTCGACGCCGTATTCCTCCGGCGTCGACGGCAGCGGCTCGGCGCCCTCGATCGCCAGCCGCCGGCGCAGGTCGTCGCTGGCGAGTGCGGCTTTGAGCTCCTTGTTGAGGCGGTCGACGATCGCGCGCGGCGTGCCGGCCGGCGCGACCAGACCGTAGCGCAGAACCGCCTCGAATCCGGCGACGCCCGACTCGGCGATCGTCGGCACCTCCGGCGCCAGCGTTGATCGCACCGTGCTGGTCACCGCCAGCATGCGCAGGTTTCCGTTCTTCGCATTTTCGTGGGTAGCAGGGATCGGCGCGAATGCCATCGGAATGTGGCCGCCCAGGAGATCGGTGATCACCGGGCCGGTCCCCTTGTAGGGAATGTGGATAAGCTTGATGCCGGCGGCGGTCGCGAAATATTCTCCGCACACGTGGCTCACCGTGCCGATGCCGGCCGACCCGTAATTGACCTTGCCGGGGTTTGCCTTGGCGTGGGCGATCAGCTCGGCGACCGAGCGGACCTCGAACGAGGGGTGGACCACCAGCGTGTTCGGCGCCGTGCCGATGCGGCCGATCGGCGCGAAGTCCCGGCGCGGGTCGTAGCCCACGTTCGCGTAGAGGCTCGGCCCGATCGCCAGCGTCCCGGTATACCCGAGCAGGATGGTGTAGCCGTCGGCTGCGCTCTTGGCGGCCGCGCGGCTGCCGACCGTGCCGCCTGCGCCGGCGCGGTTGTCGACGATGATCTGTTGGCCGAGCGTCTCGCTCATCTTGTCGGCGATGATGCGGCCGACGATGGTGGTGCTGCCGCCGGGCGGGAATGGAACGATCAGCGTGATGGGACGGTTCGGGTAATCCTGTGCCCATGCGGGCGGCGCCGCCGCAGCGAGCGCGATGATCAGGGTCGCCGACAGCAGCAGGACCTTCGGGACGTTTCTCGATTTTCTTGCCATGGGTTGGATCCTCACTCGGGCTTGATACCGACGGTCTTGACCAGCTTCGACCACATGGTGACCTCGCGGTCGATGATGGCGGCGTAGTCCTCGGGCGTGCCCGGCTGCGGCTCGGCGCCCTCGACCGCGAGCCGGCGGCGCACGTCGTCGCTGGCGAGGGCGGCGTTGAGCGCTTGGTTGAGCTTGTCGATGATCGGCCGCGGCGTGCCGGTCGGCGCGGCGAGCCCCCATCGCAACGGCACGTCGTAGCCGGGGAATCCGGCCTCCGCGAATGTCGGCACGTCGGGAATGAGCGGCGCACGCCTCGCTCCGGTCACCGCCAAAGCGTGGATGGTGCCGGCGAGGATGTGGCTGTGGGCGTTGGGAATCGCGCTGATCAGCACGCCGATATGACCGCCGAGCAGATCGTTGAGGGCAGGGCCGGCGCCCTTGTAGGGCACGTGCGCGAGCTTCATGCCGGTCCGATAGGCGAGCAGCTCGACCGTGAGATGATTGAGGGTGCCGGTGCCCGGTGACCCGTACGGGATCGGCGTCGCCGCCTCCTTGCCGATCTTGATCAGCTCGGCGAGCGAACGGGCGGGAAAGCTCGGATGCACCGCGATCAGGTTCGGAGTCGCGGCGATCACGCCGATCGGGTCGAAGTCCTTGCGCGGATCGTAGCCGAGGTTTTGCATGAGGCTGGGCGACGTCCCGACCGTCGCGCTGGTCACCACCAGCAGCGTGTAGCCGTCGGGCGCGGCTTTCGCGACCGAGCGGGTCGCGACCGTGCCGCCGGCGCCGCCGCGGTTGTCGATGACGATCTGCTGGCCGAGGATTTCGCCCATCTTGTCGGCGACGCTGCGCGCCGCGGTGCTGGCGCTGCCGCCGGGCGCGAACGGAACCACCAAGGTGATCGCCCGCGCGGGATAGCTCTGCGCGGCCGCCGACCCGGATGCAGCAAGCAGGCCGACTGCGCCGGCGAGGGCGGATATCGTCCAACCGCGCATCGAGGCGTCTCCATGCTTCTTGGCCGCGCGCCCGAGCGTCATCGGCGACGGATATCCTCGCATTCTCCCGCGTCTTTGCAACCCGGTCGCAGATGGGGCAGGGGATCGACGCCGTGACGCGACCGGCCGGAACACCGACATCGTGACGGTCGCTCGCGGCGCCGGAATCGAAAACAGTCGATGGGTCCGCGACCAAGCGCACTTCGATGAGCTGATGGATCGGCGCTTCGACGAAGGCGGGCCGGTCTTTATTGCCGCGAAGATCGACAACCAGCCCGGGATCGGTCAGACGGTGCGCGACCCGGCGCTGATCCGCCACCGCTTCATGCAAGGGCTGGGGATCGGGCGGCGCAGCGCGCTCGATGACCAATCACGATCTCGGAAACCTGCGACGGGTCAATGCTTTTCCCGGCCGCCGCCGAACATCGCGGTTGCGGGTGAGCCGCTTGTCGATCTGGTCGACCTGCAGTCCCAGACGTTTGGTCTTGAGATAGACCTCGAAATCCTGCGCCGGCAGCGGCTTGGAATAGAGAAAGCCCTGCGCCTCCTGGCATCCCTCGGCGAGCAGAAGCGCCGCCTGCGCGCTGGTCTCCACTCCCTCGGCGATCACCTCGAGCTCGAGATTGTGCGCCATAGCGATGAGCGAGCGCACGATGGCGGCGTCCTCGGCGTTTTCGGTGAGCTTGCCGATGAAGCTGCGGTCGATCTTGATGCGTGAGACCGGGAAGCGGGTCAGATAGTTGAGCGAAGCATAGCCGGTGCCGAAATCGTCGAATGCGAGCCGCACGCCTCGCTCCTGCAGCTTCAGCAGCGGTCCGGTCGGATCCTCGTAGTTGAAGGCGGCATATTCGGTGATCTCGAGCTCGAGCGCTTCGGGCGGCAGCCCGGTCGCGGCGAGCGCGGCCTCGACGTCGCTCGGCAGCGCGTCGTCATGGGCCTGGTTGGGAAACAGGTTGACCGCGACCCGGCTGAGCGGAAGTCCCATCGCCCGCCATGACGCGGCCTTCTCGCACGCCGTTCGGATGATCCAGCGGCCGACCCCCGGTGCGATCGCGCTTTCCGCGAGCGTGTCGATGAAGGCGCCCGGTGCCAGGATGCCGCGCACCGGATGCCGCCAGCGCAGCAGGGCCTCGGCGCCGACCACGGCCTCGTCGGCGAGCCTGATCTGCGGCTGGAAGTAGAGGTCGAATTCGTTCTCGGCGAAGGCGCGCCGAAGCTCGATATCGAGCCCGCGCCGGGCCTGCGCCTGCGCGCGCAGCACCGGCAGGAAGAAGCGGCAGATGCGGCCGCCATCGGATTTCGCCTGATAGAGCGCGAGGTCGGCGTTCGCGATCAATTCGTCGACGTTGCCGCCGTCATTGGGCGCGATGGCGACGCCGGCGCTGGCGCCGATATGCAGAACGTGCTCGTTGATGGTGAAAGGCTCGGTCAGCCGCTTGAGGATTGACTCGACGATCTCGGCGACCACGCGCGGGTCGCCGCAGCCGGGCACGATCAAGACGAACTCGTCGCCGCCCAGCCGGCACACCAGACCCACCTCGCTGCGGAGTTCGGCGACGTTGATCAGGCGCTGGCCGACCTCGATGAGCAGCTCGTCGCCGGTCGAGTGGCCGAGCGTGTCGTTCACGTCCTTGAAGCCGTCGAGATCGAACAGCACAAGGGCGGCCGGCCGGTTGCGGCTGTCGCCGGAGAGGAGCCGCCCCAATTCCTTCTGCAGCGAGAGCCGATTGGGCAGGCCGGTGAGCTGATCGTAGTGGGCGAGCCGCCGCAACTGCTCTTCCGCCTTCTTGCGGTCGGTGATGTCCTCGTACGCCCATGCAACGTTGCGCACCGTGCCGTCGAGATTGTACATCGGCGCCGCGGTGACCCTGACGTCGATCCGGATGCCGTCCTTGCGCATCCGTTTCAATTCCACGTCGCGGATCGTCTCGCCCTTGAAGGCGCGCTCGAACAGCGCCTGCGACTCCGCCTTGCCTTCGGGCGGCACGAGAATGAAGGATCGGCCGAGCGCCTCCTCCGGGGTATAGCCGAACATCCGCTCGGCGCCGCGGTTCCAGATTACGACGCGCCGCTCGCGGCTGGAGCAGACGATGGCCACCGGCGACGCGTCGATCACGGCGGTGAGCGTGTCCTTGGCTTTTCGCACCTCGTCGGCTGCGGCGCGAGCCTCTTCCTGGCGGCGTTCGAGCGCCTCTGCCATCCGATTGAAGTTTTCGGCGAGCGCTCCGACCTCGTCGCGGGTGTGGACCGCGCTGCGATGGCTGAGCTCGCCCGCTGCGAGGACCGATGCGTCCCTGCCGAGTTGCCGCAGCGGGCGAACGATACGACCGGACAGCATCCAGGCGATGGTGAAGGCCGCCAGCAGCGTGCCGGCGATGAACAGCGCGGCCCATCCCAGGCGCCGTATGACGGCCGAGAAGGCGATATCGGTCGGCAGGCCGACCGACAAGAGCCATGGCGCCGAGTGAGCGGTTGCGGAGCCGGTGATGCGCTCGACGCCATCCGGCCAAACCACGACTTCGCTGATGTCCTTGGCGGCGAGGTGCCGCATGACCTGCTCGGATTGGCTGATGTCGCGCGCGATCCAGTTCGGCCCGTCGACGTTGCGCGCAATCACGATTCCCTTCTGGTTGACGATCGTGACCACGCTCCCGGGCGGCAGCTCCTTGACCCGCAGCGCGTCCTGGAAATGCTCCAGGATGGTGCCGGCCACCAGGACGGCGCGCAATCGGCCGGTCCGATCCTCGACCGGGCGCGCGATGCTGACGACCAGCTGCTTGCTCTGGCGGCCGCGGATGACGTCGCCGATGACCAGGCGTTGACCTGCCAATACCTGTCGAAAATATTCGCGATCATTGATCGGCGGCCGTACCGCCTCGTCCGACCCGGTCCCGATATTGGTGCCGTCGGGCGCAAACAGCAGAACGTTGCTGATGTATTTCGGCAGTTCGGCCTTGAGTTGCCGCAGCAGCAGGTCGTTGGCTTTGGTGTCGGCCGGGTTGGTGGAGACCGCGCGGCTGAGCCCGATCAGGAGGTTCTCGAGATTGCCGAGGTGGTCGTCGACCTGCGCCGCCAGCAGCCGGGCCTCGTTGACCGCGAGCGCCATCGCGGCGGCCTGGTCGCTCTGCCACTCCTTCCAAACACCGAACCCGATCAAAGCCGTGAACGGGACGACAGTGGCAAGCACCAAGCCAAGCAGTTGAGATCGAATGCTGCGAAGCAGCATCAGAGTGCCCCATCCAAGGCCGAGGTCTTTGCGCCCCGCCGACGCCGCCCTGGTTATCCCGCAAACTCATTTACAATTGCCATCTGCGCGTGCGGCGGCCTGCGGCTTTCGAAGATGCGAAGCGCCGCAAGAGCGCAAAAAGCTCCCATCAGGCTTAATCGGCGCTTAACGTGACGCGGCAGGTGTGAAGCTATTTCCGCGGATGATGACTCAGAAAGCCTACTTCTTCTTCGGCGTGGATCCGGTCGGAACGCCGGCCCCGCGCGAGAACCCGGCGATCCTGCGCAGCATCACCTTGAGCGGATCGTCCACCCAGGCCCTGGTCATGAAATCCAGGTGCTCGATCTCGTCGTTGGCGGCGATGAAGGAGACGCTGCCGCGCGCGAGGGTTCCGGGCAGCGTGGTCCGGAAGCGCACGCCGCGCTCGGTCAACGCGCGCCGCAGCGCGCCATTGTCGTCGCGCGCCGCCTTGCCGTAGGCGCTGACGAAAAACGCCGGCGGCCGCCGCGCCAGCCAGTCGGCGAACTTGTCCACCTCGCCGAACAAGCCGTCGAGCAGGATGACCCCGCGCACGCGGTCGTCGACTCTGCCGGCGTGCAGGATGAACGCCACCGGGTAGTAGCCGCCGCTATAGGCGACGAGCACGACGGGAGCGCCGAAAAAGGCGCTGCGGGCGCGCTCGTCGCCGTGAAGCTCGGTCAACCGTTCGGTCGCCTCGGCGAGAAACTGCTGGAACACGGCGGGCTCCCAAAATCGCCCGGCGCTGGAATCGAGCGCGTTGACGGCGAATTGCGGCGCCACCAGCACGGCGTTGAGCCCGGATTCGGCGAGTTGCCGCGGCACGCCCTGGCGATTGCGGACGTCGCGTGTGAGCGTGGCCTCGTTGCCGTGGAAGAAGACCACGATCAGCGCGGGCCGCCGCGGATCGAATCCGCGCGGGATGTACAACAGCGCCCGCCGATCGCTGTAGGTCTGGTCCTCCCAGTAGATGCCGCCGCGCGGCGAGGTGTGGCCGCGGCGGCCGTCCTGCTCCACGTCGTAGAAGGGCTTGTCCTGCCCCGGCGCCGTGCCGTCCCAGGGAAAGGGCGAGGTGTCGAAGGCCACGAGCTCGGTCTTGGCCTTCCCCGCCGGGGAGGCTTCTGCGGCACCATGCACAACGATGGGAGTCATCATCAGGAACGCGAGCGAGCAGGCGTGGAGGGCGGCGCGCACGTCACGCCGCTGCCCTTGCCGGCGGTGCGGCAAGCGGCAAGAGTACCGCAAAGAAAGCGAAGATGGCCACGAGGTAGGCGCAGCCGCTGAAGATCAGCACGGCGGCCAGCCCGAACGAGGTGGCAATGACCGGCACGAGCGCGGCGCCCACCACCGAGAAGCAGCCGTTGATGCCCCAGGCCCACAGGAACATGTGGCTCTTGCCGAGGTTCGCGAGCGACGTCATGCCGATCGGCATCGGAAAGCCCATCAGGAACGCGGGCGGCGCGATCAGCAGGAAGCAGAACACGACGCGCCAGCCGTACGGGAAGGTACCGATCCAGTCGAGCGGGCGGTCGAGGAACAGGCCGTAGCAGATCAGCAGGATGCC
>JBEVIH010000222.1:0-8864 GCA_040510815.1 Xanthobacteraceae bacterium
TGTTGCGGCCGCAACATCAGGGCTGCGTTCGTGCGGCAGCGCACAACGCCCATAAGCCGTATGGAGCGTAGCGGAATCCAGGGACCCGCGACCAACCCGCATTACGCTTCGCTTCATGCGGGCTACGACCTCGCGGGAGGCTGCGGTTCCGTGCGGCGGCGCAGCACGTTGCCGACCAGCGAGCCGACGCTCGGAACGTCGTCCTCGTGGAACGGAATCGGCCGGCACAGATCCATGACAATGATGCCGAGCCGGGCCATCCGGTAGCTGGCGTAGACCGCGTCGGCCGCGCTGGTGGCGATCCGCTCGGTGACCGCGCCGCCGAGGTGCTGCACCAGGCTGGCGCTGGCGATGTCGACGGCGCCGAGCTTGCCGGCCTCGTAGACCAGCCGCCGCAGCAGATGGGCGGTGGTGGCGGCGGTCGGCCGGTGGCCGTAGGCCGAGGCGATACCGCGCACCATGCGCACGCCGCAGGCGAGGAAGAAGGCCGCGTCGGTCAAGGCGGTGGGGCTGATCGCGGTGATGCCGAAGGCGCGCAGCACCGCGGTGCGCACATGCGCCTCGGCGCGGCGGTCGAGCGGCGTCATCACCGTGCGCGAGAGCAGCTCGATCTGCTGCCCGGCGGAGTGGTGCAGTTGCGCTTGCCGCTGGAACGCCTCGATCGCGGCCTCGACCTCGCGCTCGCGCGGCACCACCGCCAGCACGTCGGCAATCGCCTTGCGCGCCTGGGCTGGCGGGAGACGGTCGAGATCGCCGGCGAGGCGCTGGTGGATCGCCTCGACGCTCTTGAGCCGGAACAGGCTGGTGACTTCGCGCCCGATCACCGCGCCGGCGCCGGCCACGCCGGCCGCGACCGCGGCAGCGGCGAGCAGGCCGAGCGCGGTGCCGCGCTCGAAGGCGGCGGCGATCCAGGCGAGGGCGTCGACCGCGAGCCAGCCGACGAAGAACACCGCCACGCCGGTGAGCGCGAGGCTGACCACGCGATCGCGCCGCCGCGCCGGCACCGGTGCGGCCACGGGAAGGTTCGCCGGCTCGCTCGGCGTCACCCGCTCGGTGCGCTCGGTGACGATCACCTGCGCGGCCGGCTCGATCCGCAGCGAGACCTCATCCGCCCGGTCGACCTCGATGACCCGCGCCGCCGGCGAACCATTGCGCGTTGGCTGATCGCTCATCGCAGCCGGTCTCCGAGCAGGAATTCGAGCGCGAGGTCGAGGTTGATATGGGGAATTCCCTCGACCGGCGACGGATCGACGGCCGGCGGCTCGAACACCGGCACGTTGAGGAACGGCGACGCCCAGGCGTCCGGCCGCGGCGGCCGGATCGGCACGTTGCCGACGAAGAATTTCGCCTGTCTGTTGCTGCCGACCGGCCGGCCGACCACGACCTGCACCCGGTGGCCTTCGATCTCCTGGCTGTCCTCCGCGGTCGAGATCACCGAGGCGAGCGCGGTGACCTCCATGCGGGCATAGCTGCTGGTGACGTCGATGGCCGGGAACGCCACCATGTTGCGCAGCAGGGCGGCGAGGTGGTCGCGCTGGATGTCGGGCACATGGTCGGCCTTGGTGGCGGCGAACAGCACCCGGTCGATGTGCGAGCCGAACAGCAGCTGCGAGAGGATGCCGCCGTGGCCGTACCGGAAGCTGTCGAGGATGGCGTCGAGCGCGAGCCGCGTATCCTCGAAGGCGTCGCGCCCGGCCAGCAGCGCGCGCAGCACGTCGACCAGCACGATCTGGCGCGAATAGTGGCGGAAGTGATCCTCGTAGAAGCGCCTGACCGCTTCGCGCTTGTAGACCTCGAAGCGATCCTCCATCAGCGCGCCGAGCGTGGTCGGGCCGAAAAAGCTCGGACCCTCCCCGACCTCGAGCGGCGCGAACCACAGATAGGGCACGGCGCCGAGATTGCCCGGACAGAGGAAGCGTCCCGGCTGCAGATGGCTCAGCCCGTGCTGGTCGCGCGCCGCGATGAGATAGGCGCGATAGAGCTCGTGCGCCTGCTTGGCGGTCTCCTCGCTGGCGGCTTCATTGGGGCGGTGCTGGGACGCAAACGCCAGAAAGTCGCGCGCGATCCCGGCGCGCACGCCCTTGCGCAAGGACTGCAAGGTGGCGCGCGACCACTCGGCGAATGTTTGCGTCAGCAGCGGCAGGTCGAGCAGCCATTCGCCCGGATAGTCGACGATGCGGATCGTCAAGGTCGCGGCGTTGCCGCTGATGTTGCTCAGCAGCCGGCCCATGGTGCCGGCCGGCACGAAATGGACGTCGACGCCGATCTCGCTGATGTCGGTCGTGCGCGCCGGCCAGTCGGGCGAGAGGCCGGCCATGGTCTCGATATTGGCCGCGTAGGGGAAGCGCGGCAGCCGGTTGGCCTTGGCGCCCTCGAGCCTGGCGGCGACCAGCCGGCGCTCGCCGACCACGTTGAGCAGCGGCATGCGGTTGGGGTTGTGCAGCGAGCTCAGCAGATTGTGGATCAGGCTGGTGGTGAAGACGGTCTTGCCGGAGCGGCTCAGCCCCGTCACCGCCAGCCACACGGTCGCGCCCTGGGTGAGGTCGGCGAGGCTCAGGGCCCGAAACAGCCGCTCCGAGGTCTCGACCACGATGGGCGGAAACCACCTGATATTCACCATGACCCTCGATCGTCGCGCATCCGTGAGGAAGTGGGCCTGCCACCGCGGCCGCGCAAGTGGACGCCCGCGCAAGCGCCATCGTAAAGTGCGGCATGCTCGACCGTCTCGATCTCGAACCGGTATTTTTCGCCCCCTTCGTCTCCTCGGTGATGCGGGTCGAGCCAGCCTGGATCGACTACAACGGCCATCTCAACATGGCCTACTACAACGTGCTGTTCGACCGGGCGGTGGACGAGGCCTTCGAGCTCCTGGGCTGCGGCATCGACTACGTGAAGCGGCGGCGCCATTCCTGCTTCACCGCCGAGGCGCACGTGCGCTACCTGCGCGAGCTCAACGCCGGCGATCCAGTGCGGGTGACGTTCCAGCTTCTCGATTACGACGCCAAGCGCATGCATTATTTCGAGCAGCTTTTTCACGCCGACGAAGGCTGGGTCTCGGCCACCTCGGAGAACATGTCGCTGCACGTGGACATGGACGCCAAGAAGACCGCGCCGTTTCCCGACGAGGTCGCGGCCTGCCTCGCCCGCATGAAGGCGGCGCACGCCAGGCTGCCGCGCCCGGAAGCCGCCGGGCGGCGGATCGCGATGCCCCGCTGACGGCTGTCGTCCCCGCGCAAGCAACTCGCCGCTGTGGTGCCGGCGCGACACACACCGGCTTACTCGCTAACGGCCGGTTAACGTTAACCTTCAGTTAACGGATGGCATGGCAATGGCGGTATGCGGCTGATGCTGGGGCGTCGGCCCGTGCCGGCATCGAGCACGAGTTTCCGCCGGGACACCGGCTGCGCGGCGGCTTGTCCGATCTCACCAAGTTCAACAAAGGGGGTTGCAATGCGAAGGCTTTTGTCTGCGGCGGCAGCCGCCGCCTTGACCTTGTCGACGGGCGTGATCGCGCACGCCGCCGACATGCGCAGGCCCGCGCTGAAGGCGCCGCCGCCTGCGCCGGTCTACAGCTGGACCGACTGCTATGCCGGCATCGGCGGCGGCTACGGCATGTACAACGAAGAGCTGGCGCTTGTCGCAGTTCAGGCTCTCCCCGGCGTTCCGGTCGGCACCGTCTTCGTCGACGGGTTGACGCAGGGAGGCCGCGGCTGGCTGGCCACCGCGCAGCTCGGCTGCGATGTTCAATTCGCCGGCCCGTTCGGGGGCAACTGGGTCTTCGGCGCGTTCGTCGACGCGGATTGGGCCAATATCAAGGGCCGCCACACCGGCGCAAACCAGAACATCGGTCTCCAACAGGGGGAGGACAAGCTGCGCTGGGGATGGAGCGTCGGCGGGCGCCTCGGCTGGCTCGTCGGCCCCCCGCTCCTGACCTACGTCTCCGCCGGCTACACCGAGGCGACGTTCGGCGACGTGGATTATAGCCTCGCGATCTTCCCCAACATCGGCACTCCGACCGGCTTGCAACTTCCGGAGCGCGCCTATCGGGGCTGGTTCGTCGGCGCCGGCGCCGAATATGCGCTCGGATGGTTGCCGGGCCTGTTCTGGAAGACCGAGTACCGGTTCGCGGATTACCGCGCCCGGACCGATAACGTCATCTGCACCTCCGCGGCGCTCTGCGGCGTCGTCGGCCCGACCGCCTTCGCCGAGCGCATCCATCCCTATGTGCAAACGGTGCGCAGCGAGCTGGTCTGGCGGTTCAACTGGGGCGCGCCGGTGTCGGCGAGGTACTGACGTCTGACGCAAGCGAATCGATCGAGCATTGGAAGACCCCGGCCCACGCCGGGGTCTTTCGTTTCTTCTGTCAGTCGCCGCTTTCGCGGGGTCGACAGCGGAGAGGGGCTGCCCTGCCCCTCCCTATTCACTGCCGGCGATGCCATCTTAGGCGTAAGATTCGCCTGATCGCTGGAATCCACGCATGCCGGACCCGCTTCCGCGCGAGGACGAGACGTTGCCGCCGACGCCCAGGGCGGGCGGCATCGCGGCGCGCGCGCGCGCGGCGGCGGGCGCGCCCTATCTTGCCGACCTCAATCCCGAGCAGCGGCTGGCGGTCGAGACCCTGGACGGGCCGGTGCTGGTGCTGGCCGGCGCCGGCACCGGCAAGACGCGGGTGCTGACCACGCGCATCGCCCACATCCTGGCGACGGGACGGGCGCGGGCGAACGAGATCCTGGCGGTCACCTTCACCAACAAGGCGGCGCGCGAGATGAAGAGCCGCGTCGGCCTGATGGTTGGGCAGGTGGTCGAGGGCATGCCGTGGCTCGGCACCTTCCATTCCATCGGCGTGAAGATCCTCCGCCGCCACGCCGAGCTGGTGGGCCTCAAGAGCAACTTCACCATCCTCGACGTCGACGACCAGATCCGCCTGCTCAAGCAGCTCCTGGAAGCCGAGAACATCGACGAGAAGCGCTGGCCGGCGCGCGTGCTCGCGGGCCTCATCGATAGCTGGAAGAACCGCGGCTTGACGCCCGAGCAGGTTCCGGCCGGCGAGGCGGCGAGCTTCGCCGGCGGCAAGGGCAAGAAGCTCTACGCCGCCTACCAGGACCGGCTGAAGGTGCTCAACGCCGCCGACTTCGGCGACCTGCTGCTGGAATGCATCCGGCTGTTCCGCGAGCAGCCCGAGGTGCTGCGCCAGTACCAGTCGCGGTTCAGGTACATCTTGGTGGACGAGTATCAGGACACCAACGTCGCGCAATATCTCTGGCTGCGGCTCTTGGGGCAGAGCACGAGCGGCGCGCCTGTGTCCTCCGCCGGCGCAGCGAACTCCCTACCCTCGCCCCGCTTGCGGGGAGAGGGTGGCGAGCCGCCGAAGCACAGCGAAGGCGGCGAGCCGGGTGAGGGGGATTTTCCACGCACCGAGTTGTCCCAAGCAGCCCCTCACCCCACCCCTGTCCCGGCAAGCGGGGAGAGGGAGCCGGCACGTCGTGGGGAGAGGGAGCAGGCCGAGTCCGCGGCGCCTTCCGTGCAAGCACCGCGCCTGCCCAAGAACATCTGCTGCGTCGGCGACGACGATCAGTCGATCTACGGCTGGCGCGGCGCCGAGGTGGACAACATTTTGCGGTTCGAGAAGGATTTCCCCGGCGCCCGGATCATCCGGCTGGAGCGCAACTACCGCAGCACCGCCCACATCCTGGCCGCCGCCTCGCACCTGATCGCCCACAACGAGGGCCGCCTCGGCAAGACGCTGCGCACCGAGGACGAGCCCGGCGAGAAGGTGCAGGTCACCTCCTGCTGGGACTCCGAGGAAGAGGCGCGCGCGATCGGCGAGGAGATCGAGGCGCTGCAGCGCGGAGAAAACGATAGATCCGGCCGGCCGCACCCGCTCGACGAGATCGCCATCCTGGTGCGCGCCTCGTTCCAGATGCGCGAGTTCGAGGACCGCTTCGTCACGCTCGGCCTGCCCTACCGGGTGATCGGCGGCCCGCGCTTCTACGAGCGCATGGAGATCCGCGACGCGCTCGCCTATCTGCGGGTGGTGCATTCTCCCGCCGACGACCTCGCCTTCGAGCGCATCGTCAACGTGCCAAAGCGCGGGCTCGGCGACGCCACCGTGCAGCTGCTGCACGACCACGCCCGCCGCAAGCGCGTGCCGCTGACCGAGGCGGCGCTCGCCATGATCGAGACCGACGAATTCAAGCCGAAACCCCGCAACGCGCTGCGCGATGTCCTTGCCGCCTTCGAGCGCTGGCGCGCCCAGAAGGACGCGCTTCCCCACACGCAACTGGCCGAGATCGTGCTCGACGAGTCGGGCTACACCGAGATGTGGCAGAAGGACCGCTCCGCCGACGCCGCCGGCCGGCTCGAAAACCTCAAGGAGCTGATCCGCTCCATGGAGGAGTTCGAGAACCTCGCCGGCTTCCTCGAGCACATCTCGCTGGTGATGGACACCGACAAGAGCGAGAGCGGCGAAGCGGTATCGATCATGACCTTGCATTCCGCCAAGGGGCTCGAGTTCGACACCGTTTTTCTGCCGGGCTGGGAGGAAGGCCTGTTCCCGCATCAGCGCACGCTCGACGACCAGGGCAAGGCCGGGCTGGAGGAGGAGCGGCGCCTGGCGCATGTCGGGCTGACGCGGGCACGGCGTCGCGCCAAAATCTATTTCTCCGCCAACCGGCGCATGCACGGGCTGTGGTCGTCGAACATCCCCTCGCGCTTCCTCGACGAGCTGCCGGAGGGCGACGTCGAGGTGGCGGAGAGCAAGGGCGGCTTTGCGGCCTACGGCAACACCGGCGCCTCGCGCTTCGACGAGATGACCCATTTCGGCTCGAGCTACGGCACGCCCGGCTGGCAGCGCGCGCAGGCGCGCGGCCGCGGACGGTTCGGCGGCGGCGGCTTCTCGGAAGACCCGGACGCGTATTCTGCCGACGATGACGCGACGGCCGGCGCCCCAGGGTCTGCTTCCTCCTCGCAAGGGAAGAACAGGGCGGAGGGTGGCTTCGCTCGCAGCAGCAAACCGCGCTCGCGCCTGCCGCTCACCATCGAAGGCGAGCTGGTCGCCAAATCGACCGGCACCGTCTGCGCCTTCACGGTCGGCGACCGTATTTTTCACCAGAAGTTCGGTAACGGCAACGTCACCGCCATCGACGGCAACAAGCTCGTGGTCCAGTTCGACAAGGCGGGCGAGAAGCGGGTGGTGGATAGTTTCGTGGAGCGGGTTGTGACGTAGGCTCTTAACGATTTCCGTCCCTTCGGTTGACCCATCGCCGCCCGGTGTAGCCTCCCCAGTCAATGCCGAACTAGGGACGAGCAATGCTCACCAACAGCCGCGACATCAAGCGCCGCCTCGAACAGGAAGGGTGGACTGTCGACCGCGTGACCGGATCGCATCACGTATTCAAGCACCCGAGAAGGCAGCAAACGGTGGTTTTGCCTCATCCAAAGAAGGACTTGGGGCGGGGCCTTGTTCGTAATATCTATAGGCGAGCCGGCTGGGAGCCTGACTGAAGCGGCCACCGAATGCCCCACTACGTTGCCATCGTTGAAGATGCCGGGCCGGACAAGGCTATCGGAATCTGGTTTCCCGATCTTCCCGGCTGTTTCTCAGCCGGCGACGACGTGGATGAAGCATTGCGAAACGCCGAGGAAGCGCTGGCGCTCTATGCCGAAGCCGAGGCCAAGGAAGGCCGGGACCTCCCGGTGCCTCGCACACTGTCCGCACTGAGAGAGGATCCTGCGGCCGCATCCGACCTGCGCGACCATATGGTTGTTTTGGTCACACTTAACATGGCTGCGGCGCGCGCTGCCGAATAAGCAGAAGCGGTTGCAGCCCTACGCCGCCCGCCCCTCTTGCCCCTGCCCCGCCCGCGCCGCGGCGTGCGCGGCGTTGATCGCCGCGACCGAGCGCTCGATCGCCGACCACAGGCCGGCGATCTCGGCGGCGGCGGCGGAGTCGGGCTCCAGCTCGCAGGCGCTCAAACCAGCGGCAAGCGTGAGCGCGAGGCCGGAGCGCTGGCTGATCTGTCCGGACCAGACCGGGATCTCGAGCTGCTGGAGGAAGGCGCGCGACTGCGCCACCACCGGCGCCTCCTTGTCGTCGCGCCGGGGCGGCGTGGCGTTGAGCACCACCGCGTAGGGCCGGTCGCGCTCGCGCGCGGTCGCCACCGTCTCGCGCACCGCGTTGAGGTCGAAGAAGCCGGGCCGCGCCGGGATCACCACCAGGGTGGCGGCGCGGATCGCCTCCTGCACCACCACCCACATGGTCGGGGCGGTGTCGATGAACACCCAGTCGTAGCCCTCGGTCATCGCCACGGCGACCGCGCGCTCGATGCCGCGCGCGGCGTGCTGCAGCGGCGGCTGGCCGTCGGCGCGCCGCGCATGCCAGAGCGCGACCGAGCCCTGCGGATCGGCGTCGATCACCAGGCAGCGGCGGCCGGCGGCGTAGGCGCAGGCGGCGAGGTGCGCGGTCAGCGTGCTCTTGCCGGCCCCGCCCTTGCGTGAGGCGAGCGTGATGACGTTCATGGCCCCGGCTCCCTGATCGTGGAGGGTGCCGCAGCCTGCGTCGGCGGTGGTTAATGAATGGTTACCCGGTAATTAGATACTGCCAATTTCCCGAATTTCCTTGCGAATTCACGCATTTTCGAACCGAACAACCGCTTCTCACCCCCGCCTGGGCCGCGCCAGGCGGTGGGCGGACAACGCTCACCGTCGCAGCTGAAACGCGACCAGCGCGGCGATCATCACCGCGCCGCCGAGCGCCTGCAGCGGCGTGATCCACTCGCCGAGCAACAGCGCGCTGCCGACGGCGACGAGCGGCGGCTCCAGGTTCATCATCAGCGCGGTGCGGAACGGCCCGATCCGCCCGGTCG
>JBEVIH010000223.1:0-7450 GCA_040510815.1 Xanthobacteraceae bacterium
CAAGGCGGGCGCGCTCCTGCTGCCGCCGATCTGGGTAGCCGATGGAACCTGCCATTTTGATAAGTCTGATCGCTCAATTTTTCTCAAATTCCGCCGGACGCCGGGCGGGCATCGCGCGCGCGGGCTCCCTCCCGCCCGGCCCGGTGCGGCACGCGGCAATCGCCAAAAAGGCGGGCCGGTCATGCTGTTCCGGAATGCGTTTTCCCGCCACCCCCATGCGATAACGACCGCTCGTCCGTGGTTGCTCGCCGGCAATCCGCACGCAACGGAGAGGCCCGAGTGAGCGAAGCCAGCATCCCCGACCGGCTTGCCGCCGCCCCGCCGGCGCGGCGCGAGCACGTGCCGCTCGCCATTCTCTACATGGTCGGCGCCACCTTGGTGTTCGCCGGCTCGAGCGCGGCCTCGAAATGGCTGGTGGCGACCTATCCGATCGGCGAGGTGCTGTTCACCCGCACCGCCGTCGCGCTCACCACCTTGGCGCTGTTCATCCTGCCGCAGACCGGGCTCGCGGTGTTCCGCACCCGACGCCTGCACCACCACGCGATGCGATCGATCTCGCAGGGGTTCTCGCAGACCTTCCTGCTGATCGCGTTCAGCATGATGCCGCTGGCGGGCGCGATCGCGATCAATTTCTCCTCGCCGCTGTTCGCCACGCTGGTGTCGGCGCTGCTGCTCAAGGAGACGGTCGGCCTGACCCGCTGGAGCGTGCTGCTGGTGGGCTTCCTCGGCGTGCTCGTGGTCGCCAACCCCGGCAGCGAGACATTCCAGATCGGCGCCCTGTTCGCGCTGGCGAACGCCGTGCTCTATGGCTCGGTCACCGCCGCCGTGCGCGGCATGACGGCGACCGAGTCGGCGGAGACGCTGACGCTCTATCAGCTCGCGCTGCTGACCGGCTTGTTCGCGCTGTTCCTGCCGTTCGGATGGATCACGCCGACGGCGGCCGACGCCGGCCTGATCCTGTTCAACGGCGTCGCCAACGCGGTCGGCCAATACTGGTGGACGCGGGCGCTGCATCTGGCGCCGGCGTCGGCGGTGACCCCGTTCTTCTATCTGTCGCTGGTGTGGGCGAGCATCTTGGGGTTTGCGGTCTGGGGCGAGGTGCCGACCATGAGCCTGGTGATCGGCTCCGCCGTGGTGGTGGCGTCCGGCCTGTTCCTGCTGTGGCGCGAGGCGGTCGCCCGCCAGGCGGTCGGTGAATCCGCGCGCGAATGAGCGCGGCGCCCGGGTGCGCGGCATTGCTCAACGCGGCCCGCATCGCCGCGAGTTAACTGCGCGGCAAGAATCCGCCCCGAGGTCTTGCGCGTGCCACGATCGATCCAGATGTCTGCGGTGGACCCGGGGAGACGGGACGGGCCTCTGCCGGGCCCATGATGACGAAGGATCGATGATCATGCCGAAGCTGCCGTCCGCCGCCCGTGCCATGCTGATCGCCGCCGGCGCGGTGGCCGCGCTCACCGGCGCGGCGATCGGCCAGGCGCAGGCGCAAGGCACGCTCACCGCCAGCTACACGATCTCGGTCGCCCGCATCCCGGTCGGCAAGCTCGCCTGGACCGCCGACATCGGCGAGGACGGCTACAGCATCGCCGGCAACGGCGAGGCAAGCGGCATCGCGAGCTTCCTGGCGGGCGGCAAGGGCACCGTGGCGACGCGCGGCACCGTCAAGGACGGCCAGCTGTCGCCGACCGAGTTCACCTCCGACATCACCCAGGGCGACGACAAGGGCCGGCTGACCATGCGGCTCGAGCAAGGCAGCGTGACCGAGCTCAAGATCGATCCCCCCGTCCCCGCCGCCGATCCCGACCGCGTGCCGCTCGCCGCGGCGCACCAGCAGGGCGTGGTCGATCCGCTCACCGCCTGGCTCGCTCCCGCCGCCGGCACCGGCGACGGCCTCGCGCGCGAGGTCTGCGAGCGCACGCTGCCGGTGTTCGACGGGCAGAAGCGCTACGACCTCACGCTCGCCTTCAAGCGCATGGACAAGGCGAAGGCCGACAAGGGCTATCAGGGACCGGTGCTGGTCTGCGCGCTCGGCCTCCAGCCGATCGCCGGCCACCGTCCGGCAAGCTCGATGGTCAAGTTCCTGGCGCCCGGCCGCGACATCGAGCTGTGGCTGGCGCCGGTCGCCGGCACGCGCCTGCTGGCGCCGATCCGCGTACAGATCGCCAATCTGCTCGGCAACATCGTGGTGCAGGCGCAGGAATTCGAGGCCGCCGCGCAATCCCCGGCGCGGGCGGCGATTACGCCACAGTAAAGCCGGGATTGATTCCGGATAAAATTTATATAAAATTCTGCGGTCTTATCTCGGCGGCTCTGAGCGGTCGTTCCAGCTTCAGGTTGCGGTGAGACAACCTCCGCGATGACGGCGCGGAGGCGAAAAAACATTTGCGCCGCGGCACTTAGAACAGAACGCGCGGCGCCTGGGAGGGGGGCGAGGCGTGGCGTATCAATGGGTTGATTGCGAGCGCTCGGAGATCGCGCGCCGGTATGATCGTATCGCCGGGCTGATCGGGTTTATAGACTGGTTATTCTTCGTCCCGCCCCATTTCCGCAAGCGCGCGGCGCAGCGCCTGGCCCTGCAGCCGGGCGACCGGGTGCTCGAGATCGGCTGCGGCACCGGGCGGAATTTTCCCTATCTGCGCGAGGCGGTGGGCGCGAGCGGACAGATCTACGGCGTCGATCTGTCGGCCGGCATGCTGGCGAAGGCGCAGGAGCTGTGCGCGCAGGAGCAATGGACCAACGTCGAGGTGACGCAGGACGACGCCGCCGACTACATCGCGCCGGAGCCGCTCGACGGCGTGCTGTTCGGGCTCTCCTACAACACCATGCCGCACCATCTCGCGGTGCTGGAGCACGCCCTGCGCCAACTGCGCCCGGGCGGGCGCCTCGTCATCATGGACGCCAAGCTGCCGCCCGGGCGGGGCGGCCAGCTCATCCTGCCGTTCAGCCTGTGGCTGATGCGGCATACCATGCTGGGCAATCCGCTGATCAGGCCGTGGCGCGATCTCGCCGCGGTGGTCGACGGCTTCGCGATGGAGGAGTTCCTGTTCGGCTCCTGGTACGTCTGCTGGGGAACGAAACCGGCGTCGGCGCAAGCCGCGCTGGCGGACGCGGTGCCGCAATTGATCGCGGCCGAGTGACCGCACCACCCATCGTGCAATAGGGACACGCTCCGCCGTGGTGTCGCGCCCGATCGCGATTCGGGGCTTGTCGGCGCGCGCGATTGGACCGAAGATACGACCGCGTCCCGGGCACTACGGCAGCGCGAGCATACGTCCGGGCCACGAGTCGAGAGTTGGTGGGGATGAAACGGATCGTCGCTTCGCTGTACGTCTGCCTGGCGGCGTATTGCTCGTACCCGTCGAACACCGCGCCGCTCGCCTTCGGCATGACGCCGGAGCAGGCTTCGGCCGCGCTCGGCGTTCCGATCTTCTACCACTCCGGCCGGCCCGGCTCGGAAACCTACGTCACTGCCGGATCGGTGAACGTGCCGGGATTCTATCCGGTCGACACCGCGATCGCGCTGCAGTTCCGCAACGGGCACTTGACCGGCTGGAAGAAGGATTGGCGCCTGCGCCGTCCGTGGCCGTTCTGACGACCGGCGCCGGGTGGTTCCGCTCTCCGTCCTCGACCTCTCGCCGGTGGCCGCCGGCTCCTCCGGCGCGACGGCGCTGCGCAACTCGCTCGATCTCGCCCGCCTCGCCGACCGTCTCGGCTTTAAGCGATATTGGGTGGCCGAGCACCATAACCTGCCGTCGATCGCAAGCTCGGCGCCCGACATCATGATCGGGCAGATCGCGGCGGCGACGGCGCGCATGCGGGTCGGCTCGGGCGGCGTCATGCTGCCCAACCACCCGCCGCTGATGGTGGCCGAGCGCTTCAAGGTGCTCGAAGCGCTGTTTCCCGGACGCATCGACCTCGGCCTCGGCCGCGCGCCCGGCACCGACCCGGTCACCTCCTACGCGCTGCGGCGGCGGCAGGACATGGCCGACGATTTCCTGGAGCGGTTCCAGGAGCTGATCCTGTTCGACCGCGGCGGCTTCCCGGAGGGTCATCCGTTCCGCAACGTGCACGCCATGCCGGCCGACGTGGCGCTGCCGCCGATCTGGCTGTTGGGCTCGAGCGGCTACAGCGCACGGCTCGCCGCGATGGTCGGCGCCGGCTACTCGTTCGCGCACCATTTCGCCGAGCACGACCCGCTCGACGCCATGCTGAGCTACCGCGCCGAGTTCAAGCCGTCGGCGGCGCTGGCGCAACCCTACGCCATCCTGGCGGTGGCGGCGGTCTGCGCCGACAGCGACGCCGAGGCCGAGCGGCTCGCATCGACCATCGACCTCAACTTCGTGCGCCGGCGGCGCGGCGAGTACCTGCCGCTCGCAAGTCCCGAGGAGGCGATGGCCTATCCCTACTCGCCCGGCGAGCGCGGCCTGATCGCGCGCAACCGCGCGCGCGTTTTCGTCGGCGGCAAGGCGACCGTGCTCGACCGGCTCGCGCCGATGATCGAGGCCAGCAGGGCCGACGAGGTGATGGTCACCACCATGATCTACGATCACGCCGCGCGCCGGCACTCGTACGAGTTGCTGGCCGAGGCGTTCGGGCTAAGAACCGACGACGCAGGACCGACGACCGAAGCCGGATGACCGCGCCCGCCCGCCGTCGTCCGTCGTGCGTCATCCGGCCTCTGATAGCCGGTTGCTTTGTGGCGGCGGACGCGTGAAATTGTGCCCCTCCGCGGCCGGCACCACAGCCGGCCCGCAGGGTTCACGGATTTGCCAGCGTTCACAGGAGGTCATCTTGGGTAAGCATTTCTCGCTCACAGCCGCCGACAAGTTCAACCTGGGCGCCTATCGCGCCGATCCCGCCGGCCCGGCCAAGGGCGGCGTCGTGGTCATCCAGGAAATCTTCGGCGTCAATCATCACATCCGCGCGGTCTGCGACCGGCTGGCGAGCGAAGGCTACGCCGCCGTGGCGCCGGCGCTGTTCGACCGCCAGACCAAGGATTTCGAGAGCGGCTATACGCCCGACGAGATCGCCAACGCGCGCAAGTTCGTCGCCAACCCGGACTGGGGCGCGATGATGCGCGACACCCAGGCCGCGATCGACGAGCTCAAGGGCGCAGGCCCGGTCGCCATCATCGGCTTCTGCATGGGCGGCACGGTCGCCTTCCTGGCGGCGTGCAAGCTCAACGGGCTGTCCGCCGCGGTCGCCTATTACGGCGGCCAGATCGCCAAGAACGCCGACGAGAAGCCGAAGGTGCCGGTGATGATGCATTTCGGCGAGACCGACCAGGCGATCCCGATGACCGACGTCGACGCCATCAAGCAGAAGCGCGGCGGCGACAGCGAGATCTTCGTCTATCCGATCGCCGGCCACGGCTTCCATTGCGACGAGCGCGGCAGCTTCCACGAGCCGAGCGCCAAGACCGCCTGGCAGCGCACCATGGACTTCCTCAAGAAGCACATGAAGAAGTAGTTTTGCGGGGCGGCCGCCGGCGGGCCAGCATGCAGCGCGCTCGGCGCATTGCCGCCCGGCTGATCCTCGCCCTGCTCGCCTGGGCGCCTGCGGCCGCCTGGTCGCAGGACTATCCGGCGCGGCCGATCCGGCTGATCATCACCACGCCGGCCGGCGGCCTGGTGGACGTGATGGGCCGGCTGTTCGCCGACGAGCTGAGCACACGCCTCGGCCAGCCGATCGTGATCGACAACCGGCCGGGCGGCATGACCCTGGTCGGCGCCGACGCGCTCAACCGGGCGGCGCCCGACGGCTACACGCTGATGATCGCCACCTCGGAGTCGGCGATGCTGCCGTTCCTCAAGAAGAGCTATCGGCACGATCCGATCAAGGATTTCACGCCGATCGCGCTGGTGACGAGCTCGTGGACGGTGTTCGCCGTGCACCCGGGCGTGCCGGCGCAGACGCTGCCCGAGCTCATCGCCTACGCCAAGGCCAATCCGGGCAAGCTGCGCTACGGGAGCGGCGGCGTCGGCGGCGCGCTGCACATCGCGGTCGAGATGCTCAAGCTGGCGACCGGCGCCGACATCGTGCACGTGCCCTATCGCAGCGGCGCGCAGGCGGCGACCGACACCATCTCCGGGCAGATCGACATGGTGTCGATGGGGCTCGCCAGCGCCCGCGTCGCCGAGGGCGGCAAGCTGCGGGTGCTGGCGCAGACCGGCCCGTCGCGGCACCCGCTGTTCGCCGAGGTGCCGACCACCGCCGAAGCCGGCCTGCCGGAGGTGCGGATGGAGACCTGGTTCGGGCTCTCCGCGCCGCCGAATCTGCCCGACGCGATCGTGGCGCGGCTTGCCCGCGAGACCGAGGCGGTGGCGCGGCAGCAGAGCTTCGCGGACAAGCTCGCCAAGATCGGCTGCGCGGTGGCGTTCCTGCCGCGAGGGGAGTTCGCGGCGTTCATCGCGCAGGAAAGCAGGAAATGGGAGCGGCTGATCCCGGCGATGGGGATTCCGATCATCGATTAGCGCATGTTGCGGTCGACTTGAGCCACAAACTCGGCTGTCATCATCCGCGCACGCGGATGATCCAATAATCACCGTCACGGAAGCATCGCAACGGCGGTGAGTACTGGATGCCCGCTGTCGCGGGCATGACAACGGAGAGATTGGCGCTGATGGATCGGAATATGGTCTAGATGCCGCCCAGGCGAACATGGAGTGACAGATGGCGAAGCGCTTGACCTGGCCGAACGGCAAGAAGGTCGCGGTCTCGGTGACGGTGATGTTCGAGACCTGGGCGGAGGGCAAGGCGCCGAACTATTCGGTGCAGACCACCCACCTCAAGGCGGGCACCGTCGATCACGCCAGCAAGGCCTGGTCGACCTATGGCGGGCGCGTCGGGGTGTGGCGGCTCCTCAACATGCTCGACCGCCTGGCGATCTCGGCGACCTTCTTCACCAACGCGCGTTGCGCCGAGGAATATCCCGACGCGGTGCGACAGATCGTCAAGTCGGGACACGACCTCGGCGGCCACGCCTATACGCAGGATCAGCTGCTCGCCTACATGTCGCTCGACGAGCAGCAGGCGACCATCCGCCGGAGCATCGACCTCTTGGAAGCCTGCGGCGGCAAGAAGGTGACCGGCTGGGCGAGCCCGGTGGTGGCGTTCACGCCGGAGACCGCCGGCTACCTCGCCAAGGCGGGGCTCACCTTCACCACCGACGTCACCTACGCCGACTTGCCGATCAAGATCCGCACCGAGCACGGGGTGATCGCCGGCGTGCCGACCACCGACTTCTCAGACAACCGGGTGATGCGGGCGAGCCCGCGCGATTTTTTCGACGCCCACAAGGGCACCTTCGACTACCTGGTCGAGAACGAGCCGATGGCGCTGCACGTGCTGGTGCTGCACTGCCAGTTCGGCGGGCGGCCGCTGATGATCGCGGCGTTCGAGGAGTTGCTGACGTTCTTCCAGTCCTATCCGGACGCCTGGATCGCGAGCCATC
>JBEVIH010000224.1:0-27214 GCA_040510815.1 Xanthobacteraceae bacterium
AGGCCGGCGTCATCTACCAGGGCGAGGCGCTCACCACCGGCACCGCGCTGATCGGCGGCTACGACAAGGCGCTGCCGGTGCAGATCGCCATGATGGACATTTTCGAGGTCGGCACCGGCGGCGGCTCGATCGCCCGGGTGGAGGAGGGCGGCCTGCGCGTCGGCCCGCAAAGCGCGGGCGCCGCGCCCGGTCCGGCCTGCTACGGCCTCGGCGGCGGCGAGCCGACCGTCACCGACGCCAATCTCGTGCTCGGCCGGCTCGGTGCCGACCGCTTCCTGGGCGGCGAGATGCGGCTCGACATCGAGGCCGCCAGGCGCGCGCTCAACACGCGCGTCGCCAAACCGCTCGGCATGGACGAGACCACCGCCGCCGACGGCATCCTGCGCATCGCCGCCACCGCCATGTCCTATGCGGTCAAGGGCGTCACCACCGAACGCGGCCTCGACGCCGGCGACTTCGCGCTGGTCGCCTATGGCGGCGCCGGGCCGCTGCATGCGGTTGCGGTCGCCCGCGAGATCGGCATCCGGACCGTGATCGTCCCGGTGGCGCCGGGCGTGTTCTCGGCCTTCGGCATGCTGTTCTCCGATCTGCGCTACGACTTCGTGCGGACCTGGTTCACGCCGCTCGAAGATGCGCCGTTCGACCGGATCGAGCGCGTCTATCGCGACCTCGAGGACCAGGGCCGGACGGCGATCGCCGGCACCTCGGTCAAGCCGCAGAAGATCGCGGTGAAACGGGCCGCCGACATGCGCTATGTGGGCCAGGAGCACGCGGTGACCGTCGACCTGCCGCTCCAGGTGTTCGAGCGCCAGGACCGCGACGCGATCAAGCGCCACTTCGACGCCATGCACGAGTTGCGCTACGGCACCTCGGCGCCGGACGAGCGTGCCGAGATCGTCAGCCTGCGCTCGACCGTCACCGGCGTGATGCGCAAGCCGCCGCAGGAGAAGGTCAGACGCGGCAAGCGCGCGCCCGACAAGGCGGCGTTCACCGGCCGGCGGCCGGTCTATTTCGACGGCAAATTCCGGCCGACGCCGATCTATGCCCGCGCCGCCCTGCTGGCGGGCAACCGGATCGATGGGCCGGCGCTGGTCGAGGAGCACGCCTCGACCACGGTGCTGCTGCCGGGCGACAGGCTCGAGGTCGATGCTTACGGCAATCTCGTGATCGCGGTCGCAGGAGGCCGGTAGCCGCCATGGCGAAGAAGAAGACGAAGACTGTTGCGCGCAGGGCCCGCGCCAAGCAGGCCGATCCGGTGGTGACCGAGATCGTGCGCAACGGCGTCATCGCGGTGACCGAGGAAATGAAGACCAACCTCATGCGCACCGCCTACAACATCATCATCTACGAGGCGCTCGACTTCACGACCGGGCTGTTCACGCCGCAGGGCGAGACGATCTCGATCGGTATCGGCTTGCCGATGTTCATCCGCGGCATGGCCGAGACCGTGAAGGCCAAGATCAAGCATTTCGGCTTTGCCGATATCCGGCCCGGCGACATCTACGTCACCAACGATTCCTATCTCACCGGCAGCCATCTCAATCACGTCACCCTGACCTTGCCGATCTTCCACAAGGGCGAACTCACCGCCTTCTCGTGCTGCATGGCGCACTGGCTCGACATCGGCGGCATCCTGGGCGGCATGAGCACCGACATCTACTCGGAAGGGCTGCAGATCCCGATCCTCAAGTATCAGGACCGCGGCGTGGTCAATCAGACCGTGGTCGACATCATCCGGCAGAACGTGCGGCTGCCGAGTCGCGCCATGGGCGACCTGCGCGCGCAAGTCACGGCGGTGAAGACCGGCGAGCGCCGCTTCCTGCAGCTCATCGACCGCTATGGGCGCGCCGCGGTGCTCGATTCGATCCGCGCGATCATGGACCACTCCGAGGCGATGGCGCGCGCCCGCACGCGCACCATCCCGGAGGGCGTCTACGAAGCGGAGTCCTACATGGACGACGACGGCATCGACATCGGCAAGCCGGTGCCGATCCGCGTGCGCGTCACCGTCAAGGGCGACGAGATGACCGTCGACCTGAGCGAGGTGTCGAAGCAGGTGCGCGGCTTCTACAACTCGGGCATCACCACCGGACACGCCTGCGCGCAGGTCGCCTACAAGTGCATCACCTCGCCGACGGACTATCCGATCAACGACGGCTCGTTCCGCAGCCTCAAGACCATCGTGCCGCCGGGCCGCGTGATCAGCGCGGTGCGGCCGGCGCCGATGCGCTGGTGGATGACCTATCCGATGACGATCGTGGACACGATCTTCAAGGCGCTGGCGCCGGCGATCCCCGGCCGTGTGATCGCCGGCCACCACGCCGATCTCTTGGCCTCCTCGTTCCACGGCATCAACAACCGCACCTCCGAGTTCTTCATCGGCAGCTTCGGGCCGCTCGGCGGCGGCTGGGGCGCCAAGCTCACCGAGGACGGCGTCTCCGGCACCGTCTGCATCAACGACGGCGACACCCACAACAGCCCGAACGAGCAGGCCGAGTTCAAGTTTCCGATCGTGGTCGAGCGCTACGCGCTGGTGCCGGATTCCGGCGGCGCCGGCCGCCGCCGCGGCGGGCTCGGGGTCGAGCGGGTGGTGCGCGCACGCACCCATATCGTGGTCAACAATCAGAGCGAGCGCGCCCACTGCCGGCCGTGGGGGCTCGACGGCGGCCTCGACGGCACCGGCAACGCGGTCGAGATCCGCCTCGGCGGGCAATGGAAGACCGATTTTCCCAACGCCAAGGTCTTGGTGGCGCAGCTCAAGCCCGGCGACGCCTTCAAGATCCGCTCCGGCGGCGGCGGCGGTTACGGCGACCCGCTGACGCGGCCGGTCGAGCAGGTGCGCGAGGACGTCCGCCAGGGCTACGTGACGGTGACGTCGGCGGCCGAGCTCTACGGCGTGGTGCTCGATCCGGAGTCGTTCGAGATCGATGTCGCGGCGACCGAGACGCTGCGGGCGAAGCGACGCGCTGGCGGCGCCACGGGCGCAAAGTCGGCGTAAGGGCCACAAACCGCCGGACGAGTTCATATTCACCTGTCAAACAGCCAACGCTACGCAGCCCGGGGACTTTCATCTTCGGGCGCCCGGGCGGGCCCTTTCCCTTTTTCCTTCTCCCTCGCGGACGAGGGATATGGAGCGCCGGGAGGCGCCGGGCGCCTCGGCGAGCGCCCTGCGGACCGAGGCGCGGTCCGCCACGCGCCGTGGCGACGGCGCGTGCACCCCAATGACGTAGGGGTGCGGCGCCTCCCGGCGCTCCACCGCGGCGCTTCGGCGGGGCCACGTTCTCCCACGCCTCGGCGCCGCTCCCGTCCAGCCGAAGCACACGACGGGCTGGACGAGATTACATGTTCATGATATGTTCTTTATAGGAATAATGTCAAGAAGGAAATTTTAGGTTCACGGGCGGGGACTTGAACCTGCAACCTGGTTTCCTTTCTATGGAAATTAATCTATGATATTATTTCTATGGAAGTATGAGGGAGACCCGTGGGTAAAGCTTCTCCAGTTGTGGACGCAGCCATTGCGGAGCGTGCGCTGACCAAGGCCACGATCCGAGCGGCCGACAAATTGGAGCTCACGAACCGAACATTGGGCGTCATCATCGGGCTCTCGGAGCCCAGCATCTCACGCATGAAACGAGGTGATTTCAAATTGGAGCGAGGTCAGAAGTCTTTCGAGTTGAGTGTTCTATTCGTGCGGCTCTACCGGTCGCTCGACGCGATCGTGAGCGGAGACGAGCAGGTCGCGAAGGCGTGGCTGCGCAACAACAATACGGCGTTGCGCGGCGTTCCGGCCGAATTGATCCAGAGCATTTCCGGGTTGGTGAATGTCATCCAATATCTGGACACCAGACGCGCTAAGATCTAGCGCGCGTGCCCTGAAAGGACTCTGCTGGCGCGTCGTTGAGCCGCAATCGAAGATCTCGACGATGAAGCTGAGCGACACGCTCGAAGAGCAAAGCGCCCTTGAAAACCTGATCGAAGAAACCAAGCCGGCGATCCCGGAGGAATGCAAACACCTTGCCTTTCTCCTGTTCACTCCATTTCGCTATGCGCCGTATCCCTTCAATTCGCGATTTCGCCGCGTTGGCCCGTCGCCAGGGGTGTTCTACGGCTCCGAGCAGCCGGAAACTGCAGTTGCGGAAAAGGCGTTTCATCGCCTGCTGTTCTTTCTCGAGTCCCCCGATACGCCCTGGCCGTCAAATCCCGGAGAGTACACGGCAATCGCAGCCCAGTTTGCAACTCGCAATGCCATTGACCTGACGCAGCCGCCATGGCGGGCGCATCGGGATCGATGGATTCATCCAACCGACTACTCGGCGTGCCTGGATCTTTCCGATGGATGCCGTCTCGCAGGATTGGATGCCATTCGTTACGAGTCCGCTCGCGATCCGGCGTCGCGCGCAAATCTTGCATTGCTCACCTGCCGAATCTTCGCTCGACGCGACGTTGTGCGCCGCCAGAGTTGGCGCCTTCATTTCAACCGGAGCGGCGTGCGGGCAATTTGCGAGTCTCCGCCCAAGACGATCCGATTCGACCAAATGGCTTTCGCCAGGGACCCGCGAATAGCGGGCATGTCGTGGGACCGTTGATTGGAGCGGTTTTCGCCCGGCCGTCCGCAGCTCACCGCTTGAGCTTCGCCGTGTATGACATCGCGCCGGCGCCGCAGCACGGGCAGCTCATGGCGACGAGGATGTTCTGCTTCTGCTCCTGGTCGAGGTCGGTGCGATCGAGCATCTGCCTCGTCTGCTGCTCGAAAAGGTCGTGCAGCGACAGCGAGCTGTAGGAGATCTGATCCTCGGGCAAAGGATCCAGATCGGCTTTTTTCCGAGCGGGTGCCGGGCCGGCGCGTCCGAGATTGGGGGTCGATCGCTTGCGCTTTCCCATCCGACATCCGTGTCCAGTCACCGTCTCGTAGCCCGGATTGAGCGGCAGCGAAATCCGGGACCACACCGGCGGAATGTAGCCCGCATTTTGCTGCGCCCAATGCGGGCTACAAGCTGTGATTGATCGCCAACTCGAACATGATTGGATTGCACCAAGAATTGGCTCCCCCTGAGTCCTAGTCCATCGGCTCGAGCTTGATGATCGACGCGGCATGGTTCGACCCGATCCAGAACGTCACCGGCGTGGTCGAGTTGTCCACGAACACCCGGCGGATGTTGGTGGTCTTGGGCAATTGATACTCGACGAATTGACCGGTGTTCGGATCGAGCCGCGACACCCGGTCGCTCATCATCGAGCCGGTCCAGGCCTCGCCGTTCTTGTCGCGCACCACGTCGTAGGGTTGCGCCCACGGCGTCGGCAGCACCCACTCCTTGATCTGCTCGGTCTTGGGGTCGAACATGCCGATGGCGTTGCCGGCGTACTCGGCAAACCACAGGCGATTCTGGTCGTCGACCCCGCCGCGGCGTGGGCGCGAGTTGGCGATCTGGCCGCGGTAGATCGTGAACTTGCCGGTCTTGGCGTCGATCCGGCCGATGTTCGACGACTGGAAGTCGAGCAGATAGAGATTGTTGTCGCTGTCGGCCCGGATGCCGTAGACGCCCAGGCGCCTGCCGTTCGACGGATCGCTGAACGAGCCGAGATTCTCCCATTGTCCGGTTTCGGGATCGAGCCGCAAGATCTGCGAGCGGTCGGAATTCTTGACCCAGACCTTGCCGTCGACATGCATGCTGGTCGGATCGAGATGCCCTGACTGGGCCGCGTCGGTCTGCCATTCTTTTGGTATGGCCCAGGTCTTGAACGTCCCGGTCTTCTTATCGAAGCGCGCCACGCCGGCCTGATACATCATGCCGATCCAGAGATTGCCCTGCGGGTCGGGTTTGAGATCCAGCGTGCCGACCGGATAGCCGGGCTTGAGCACAGGTATGGGATATTCCCAGACCTGACCGGTCCTGGGGTCCATCTTGCCGAGGAACTGCTCGGCGAAGTGGCTGAACCAGATCATGCCCTGCTCGTCGACGACGACGTCATGCGGTTGGACCAGCCGGCGCGGCAGGTCGTATTCGGTGATGATGACGCGGTTGGCGCGGCCGGTGAGGCGCGGCAGCGTCTTGAGTTGATAGGACCAAGTCTCGTGGCTCAGATTGATGGAGGCGAGATATTCCGCGGTCGCCTTCATGCCCGGGCCCTGCCCAAGGGCACGGCGCGCGTCGCCGACGAGCCGCTGCGGATGCTCCGGCGTGCTGCCGGGATAATAGCCGACCATCCGATTGAAGACGTCGATGAACTGCTCGGCGTCGTATTGCGAGCGCACGATGCGGTCGAGGTTGTGGCAGCTCACGCAATTGAGCAGCGCCTTCTTCTGCTGGTCGGCGCCGGGAAAGCTCAAGAACCATTCGGCGTTCGACATTTGCTTGGGTAGGTTCTTGGTCGGCGCGAGCTTGATCTCGACACTCGCCGTCTGTCCGGCCACAACCTCGGCGGTCTTCGGGCCTTCGAGGTCGTAGCCGATCGCGCGGGTGGCGAGCGCGTATTGACCCGGCTCGAGCCTCGTCGCCGGGAAGCTGAAGCGGCCCTGGTCGTCAGTCGCGACGCTGATGGTGACGGTCGAGCCCAGCTTCTTGGCGCTCACCACCACGCCTTCCATCGCGCCTTCCTTGGCCGACGTGACCCGGCCGGATAGCGCTGCGGTCTGCGCGGGAGCCGGTTCGGGCAGCAACAAGGTAACGATCAATAGGCCGAAGACCGCGACAGTCGCCATGCGCCGCATAGTGATCTCCCTAGCTGCTTGGTTGTTTCTGTTGAGGTACGAGCATAAACGCGAGCTCGCTCCGCTACAATCTCGCTTCGCTACAATCTCGGGTGCCGGCCCCATTCTTTGGCGGCACCGCGATACGAGCTGGCGCAACACGTTGCGAGAAATTTTCGCTTTGGCTGCGATGGTCAGGGGAGCGTTTCCAGCTACCCGCACGTGTTGGTCAGCGTGCCGATGCCCTCGACCCAGGCCTTCACGACGTCGCCGCGCTTGAGGAACTCCTGCCGCGCCAGGCCGACGCCGGCGGGCGTGCCGGTCAGGATCAGGTCGCCCGGCTGCAACGTGATGAGGGTCGACAGATGGGCAATCTGCTCGGCCAGCGTGAAGATCATCTTGCTGGTGTGGGAATCCTGCTTGACGACGTCGTTGACCGAGAGCTTGAGGCCGACGTTCTGCGGATCCGGGATCGCGTCCGCCGGCACGATCCAGGGCCCGAGCGGGCAGGCGCCCTCGAAGTTCTTCTGGCCCAGCCAGTCGTATTTGAACGGCGAGGTGTCGGCGACGTGCGGCCGCTTGGTGAAATCGCGGGCCGAGAGATCGTTGGCGACCGTGTAGCCGGCGACGTGCGCGAGCGCATTCTCGATCGACACGTTCCTGGCCGGACGGCCGATCACCGCCGTCAGCTCGACCTCCCAATCGACCATCTTCGAATAGGGGGGAAGCTTGACGGTGCTATCGGGCGCCGCCAGGCAGTGCATGGCCTTGATGAAATGCCAGGGCTTGAGCCCGAGCGTGTGCGGGTCGGGCTCCGGCTTGAGGTTCTGCACCTTGGCCATTTCCAGCATGTGGTCGCTGAAATTGGCGCCGGCGCAGAAGATCCCGCCGGGCGAGGTGACCGGCGGCAACAACTTGGTGCGGCTGAGCGGCTGGCCGCCGCGCTTGCTCCCTGCCGTCTTGGCGGCGTCGCGAATGACGCCGCGCGCCGCGTCCCAGTCGCGCATCACGTCGAGCATCGTCGCATAGGCCGGACGGCCGGTGATCTCGGCGAGATCGAAGATGGTGTCGCCGACGATGACGCCGGCGCGCGCGCCTTGCGGCGACTGATAGGTCGCCAGCTTCAAGTCCGACATCTGCAGCGGTCCTCTCCGATCGGCGCCGGGCGCTTGCGCGGCGTGTTTTTTCGCTCCACAACCTTGGCCCAGGATACGATACGATCGTATCGGGTGGTAGACGCTGGCGGGCCGCAACGAGGGGCAGGGGCACGGGATGACCGAGACTTCATCGAGCGCAGCCCGGTCGCGCGCGCCGGCGATCGACGTCCACGCCCACATCATCGTCCCCGAGGTCTACGCGGTGGCGGCCGAGCACAACGTCTTTTCCGAGCTGCCGACCGACCCGGGCGTCACCGAAGAGATGCGCCAGAAGATCAAGGACCGCGCCGGCATGGTGCTGGGCCGCATGAGCGACGTCGACGACCGGCTCGCCAAGATGGACGCCATGGGCGTCGACGTGCAGGTGCTGAGCGCGAGCCTCGTGCACCAGGGCCTCGAATGGGCGGATGCGCAAACGAGCCTGCGGCTCGCGCGCACCACCAACGACTGGATCGCCAAGGCGGTCGCCAAGCATCCCGCGCGCTTCATCGGGCTCGGCACCCTGCCGTTGCACGTGCCGGCGCTCGCGGTGGCGGAGCTCGAGCGCTGCCTGCGCGAGCTCGGCTTGCGCGGCGTCGCCATCTCGACCACGGCCGGCGGCATGGAGCTCGGCGATCCGCAGCTCGAGCCGTTCTGGGCCGAGGCCGAGGCGCTCGGCGCCCTGGTCTACATCCATCCGGGCGGCAATCGCGACCGCCGCTTCAAGCGCTTCCATCTCTGGAACAGCGTCGGGCAGGCGTTCGAGGAGGCGATGGCGATCTCGTCGCTGATGTACGACGGCGTGCTGGAGTCGTTTCCCAAGCTCAAGATCTGCATCTCGCACGGCGGCGGCTACATGCCGTATTATATGGGCCGCATCGACCGCAACTACGTCGAGAAGGCCAACACCCGCGTCAACATGAGCAAGCCGCCGATCGATTATCTGCGCATGCTCTATTTCGACTCCTGCGTCTACGAGCGGCCGGTATTGCAGCATCTGATCGACAAGGTCGGCGCCGATCGTGTGCTGCTGGGCTCGGACTACCCGGTGGGGGAGAACAAGCCGATCGAGTTCGTCACCGAGACCGTTACGCTGTCGGCTGAGCAGAAGGACAAGATCGTAAGGAGGAATGCGGCGGCGCTGCTCGGCTTGGCAAACTCGTAGCCCGGATGGAGCGAAGCGACATCCGGGACCGTCTCTCCGCGTAGCCTGGAGCCCGGATTTCGCTTCGCTCAATCCGGGCTACGAACCTATCCGCGCTACTGATCAGGACGACACGATGGACGAACGGCTGCTCAACCCAATCTCCACCACCGAGCTCGAACGCCGATGGGGCGCCGCGCGCAAGGCCATGGCCGAGCGCAAGATCGACGCGCTGTTGATGCAGAACAGCAACGACTATCTCGGCGGCTATGTGCGCTGGTTCACCGATACGCCCCTGACCGACGGCTATATTCCCCGCAGCGTGATCTTCCCCGCGTCCGACCTGATGGTCACGGTCGACATGGGCGGCAAGGGCGTGCGTCGCAAGATCGACGGCCTTGACGAGGGGCATCGCGGCGTGGGCGAGCAGCTGTTCACGCCGGCGTTCGCGTCGGTCGCCTACACTCACGAATATCAGGCCGAGATCGTCGCCGCCGAGCTCAAGCATCGCGGCTATCGCACCATCGGCTGGGTCGGCAGCGGCGCCATGCCGCATAAATTCGTCGCACGCGTCGAGCGCGAGCTGGCCGGAAAGGCGACATTCGTCGATGCGACCGAATTCATCGACCACCTCAAAGCCATCAAGAGCGAGGAGGAGAAAGCGCTCATCCGCAGATGCGCCGAGATGCAGGATGCGTGCTTCGCCCGCGTGCTGAGCGAGATCAAGCCCGGCATGAGCGGCAACGAACTCACCGCGCTGGCCCAATATGAGGGTCGCGTGCGCGGCAGCGTGCAGGGGATTTTCCTCGGCTCGACGGCGCCGGTCGGACAGGCGTCGCGCTTTCTCAACCACCATTTTCAGGGGCGGAAGCTCAAGCCCGGCGAGCACTTCTCGATGCTGATCGAAAACAACGGTCCGGGCGGCATGTACACCGAGATCGCGCGCACCATCGTCCTGGGCAAGGCATCTAACGAGCTCATCGACGGCTTCGAGTCGATGAGGGAGGCGCAGGCGCACACGCTGCGTTTGCTCAAGCCCGGAGCATCACCCGCTGAGATCGCCGCCAGGCACGACGACTACATGCGCAGCCATGGGTTCCCGCCCGAGCTGCGCCTTTACGGGCACGGCCAGGGCTACGACCTCGTCGAGCGGCCGCTGATCCGGGCCGACGAGACGATGACTATCGAAGCGAACATGAACTTCGCCGTCCATCCAACCTATGAAACGCCATCGATCTTCGCGGTGATCTGCGACAACTACCTGATCGAGGCGGACGGCCCGGGCGAATGCCTGCACAAGACCCCAAAGCAGGTGTTCGAGGTGTGATGAGCGGTCCGACAATGGAAGGCCTCTCTCGGCCTCATGCTGAGGAGCATCGCAGCGCGAAGCGCGCTCATGCGTTGCCACACGAACGACCGCGATGCGATGCGTCTCGAAGCATGGGGCCGCGCGGTTGGGCCGCCCTGAGATGCCGCCGGGGCCGCCCTCGTCCTTCGAGACGCAACCATGCAAGTCGATTGACTTGCATGGTTGCTCCTCAGGATGAGGGCGGGGCGGGCCGTGAGCGCGCATGACGATCGACGTGCTGAGCATCGGCTCGTTCCCGCAGGCGACGAACGCCGAGCTCGTCAAACGGTTCGCGGTCACCCACCATCTGCACCGGCCGGCGCCCGACGTGCTGAGCGCCGAGCTCAAGGGCCGCATCCGGGGGATCGCGACCGAGGCCAATCGCGGCGCCGACCGCGCGCTGATCGAGGCGCTGCCGAAGCTCGAGATCATCGGGATTTTCGGCGTCGGCACCGACACCGTCGATCTTGCGGCGGCGCGCGAGCGCAACATACCGGTCACCAACACGCCGGGTGTGTTGATCGACGAATGCGCCGATCTTGCAATCGGGCTGATGCTCGCCTCGGCGCGCCAGATCCTGTTCGCCGACCGATACGTCCGCGAGGGCGACTGGCAGCGTAAGGGACCGATCCCGCTCGGGCGCAGCGTCGGCGGCAAGACGCTGGGAGTGCTCGGCCTCGGCGGCATCGGCCGCGCCATTGCCGATCGAGCGACCGCGTTCCGCATGCGCGTGCTCTACCACGGGCCACGCAAAAAGCCCGACGCGCCCTACGAATACGTCGCCGACCTCATCGAGCTGGCGCGCCGCAGCGACTATCTCATGGTCGCCTGCAAGGGCGGGCAGGAAACCCGCCATCTCGTTTCCGCCGCCGTGATCGATGCGCTCGGACCCAAAGGCACGCTGATCAATGTCGCACGCGGGTCGGTCGTCGACGAGCCGGCGCTTGTCAAGGCGCTCACGGAAGGCGGGCTCGGCTACGCGGCGCTCGACGTGTTCGAAAGCGAGCCCAATCCATCGCCCGAAGTGCTCAAGTTGTCCAACGTCATCGTGCAGCCGCACCAGGGCAGCGCCACGATCGAGACCCGCACCGCCATCGGCCAGCTGATGATCGACAATATCAGCGCGCACTTTGCCGGCAAGCCGCTGCTCACGCCGGTGCGCTGACGGGGGCGCGTGGCGTTGCGGCGGCGCTTCGGCTAGCGTGCTGAACTCGACAGCGCGGGCAGGGGAGGGGCCGCGGGAAAATGGCGCAGCCGCAGATCGTCGTCGAGGGCGTCAACCACATCTACCGGCCGCCGAGCGGGCGGCCGGTGCTGGCGCTCGAGGATGTGTCGTTGAATGTGGGAAGCCGGGAATTCCTCGCGCTGCTCGGCCCGTCCGGCTGCGGCAAGTCGACGCTGCTCTATCTGATCGGCGGCTTCCTGCCGACCGAGACCGGCAAGATCCTGATCGAGGGCAAGCCGGTCGGCGCGCCGGGACCCGACCGCGGCATCGTGTTCCAGCACTTCGCGCTCTTTCCCTGGAAGAGCGTGCGCGCCAACATCCTCTATGGCCTGGAGCGGATGGGGCTCGCCCGCGACGAGCGCGAGAAGCGCGCGCAAGCCTTCATCGACTTGGTCGGGCTGTCCGGCTTCGAGGACAGCTATCCGTCGCAGCTCTCGGGCGGCATGAAGCAGCGCACCGCGATCGCCCGCACGCTCGCCTTCGATCCGAAGATCCTGCTGATGGACGAGCCGTTCGGCGCGCTCGACGCCCAGACCCGCAGCCTGATGCAGGCCGAGCTGCTGAGCATCTGGCAGCGCACGCCCAAGACCGTGATCTTCGTCACCCACGACGTGCAGGAGGCGGTCTATCTCGCCGACCGGGTGGCGGTGATGTCGGCGCGGCCCGGCCGCATCAAGGCGATCGTCGACACCAGGTTCGACAGCAACGATCCCGAGGTGTTCAAGAGCCGGGCGTTCATCGACAAGGTCGACGAGATCTGGAACCTGGTGCGGATCGAGGCGATCAAGGCGCAGGAGACGCGGGCGCGATGAAAGCGCTGGCGCGATACTCGCCGCTGCTGCTGCTGGCGCTCGCCTGGGAGGCGAGCGCGCGATTTGGCCTCGTCTCCACGCTCGCGCTGCCGCCGCTGAGCGAGGTGCTGGCGGCGTGGGTCGATCTCGTCAAGAGCGGCGAGCTCGTCACCAACGCCGCCGCCTCGCTATGGCGCGCCGGCGCCGGGCTGCTCCTCTCGGTCGTGATCGGCGCCACGCTCGGCATTCTCATGGCGTGGTGGAAGCCGGTGAACGTGCTGCTCAGCCCGCTGGTGGAGATGTTCTATCCGATGCCGAAATCGGCGCTGATCCCGGTGACGGTGCTGTGGCTCGGCTTCGGCAACGGCTCGAAGATCCTGCTCATCTTCCTTGGCTGCATGCTGCCGGTGACGATCGGCGCCTTCAACGGCGCGCGCTCGAGCGAGCAGGTGCTGGTCTGGTCGGCGCGCAGCATGGGGGCGAACCGGCTGCGCATGCTGTGGGACGTGGTGGTGCCGAGCGCGATGCCGGAGCTGCTCAACGGCGTCCGCACGGCGCTGGCGCTCTCCTTCATCCTGCTGGTGAGCTCCGAGCTGATCGTGGCGCAGCAGGGGCTCGGCTACCTGATCGGCTTTCTCGGCGCCAACGGCACCTACGACGCGATGTTCGCGGTGGTGCTGACGGTGGCGTTCCTCGGCTTCGCGGCCGACCGGATCTATCTCCTGGTCATGCAACGGGTGCTGCGGTGGCAGGACTAGCGGACGGCACGCCCGGCGGGCCACTCGCCGAGCTCGGGCGCGGGCCGCAACGCTCGACCGCCGGTCGCGTGCTGCGGGCGCTCGGCTGGGGCTTTGCGCGGGTCTTTTCGGTCGTCGCGCTGGCGGTCGCCTGGGAGCTGTTCGCGCGCTCCGGCGCGGTGACACCGTTCATGCTGCCGAGGCTCAGTGCAGTGCTGGAGCGGATCTGGAGCGACCTCGTCGCCGGCGACCTCATGATGAATACCGGCGTCACCGTCTACCGCGCCATGGTGGGCTTTGCGATCGCGGCGGTCGCCGGCATCGTGCTCGGCATGGCGATCTCGCGCGGCAAGCTCGCGCACTGGTTCTTCGATCCGATCATCTCGGTCGGCTTTCCGATGCCCAAGATCGCCTTCCTGCCGGTGGTGATCCTGTGGCTCGGCGTCTACGACGTGTCGAAGATCTCGATGGTGGTGCTGGACGCGATCTTTCCGGTGGTGACCGCGACCGTGATCGGCATCCGCGGCGTCGAGCGCGAGCTCCTTTGGTCGGCGCGCAACATGGGCGCCGGCGAGCGGGAGATCCTGTGGCAGATCGCGCTGCCGGCGGCGCTGCCGCAGATCATCACCGGGCTGCAGGTTGCCTTGCCGATCGCGCTGATCGTTGCGGTGGTGACCGAGATGCTGATGGGCGGCTACGGGCTGGGCGGCGCGATGATGACCTCCTCGCGCTTCGCCGATTCGCGCGGCGTGTTCGCCGGCATCGTCGAGATCGCGGTGGTCGGCTATGTGCTGGTCAAGGGCATGGCGATCGTGCGGCGGCGGCTGTTGCTGTGGCACCAGGAGGCGCTGACGCCGAGCACGGTGTAATGTCACCGTCCGCGATGTGGTAGGATCGCAGACCACCCGCGATATGCGACGTTCAGGCGTCCGCGCAGCAAGCGCCAAGTCAATCGATAGTTGCCGGGAGGAAGCACATGAAAACCGGGACCGACCGAATTCTCACCACCCACGTCGGCAGCCTGCCGCGCCCGCCCGATCTGCTCAAGCTGATCAAGGCCAAGGTCGCCGGCCAGCCCCACGACGGGAAGGAGCTCGACGCCGAGGTCAAGAAGGCGATCGACCAATGCGTCAAGCGGCAGGCCGATATCGGCCTCGACGTCATCAGCGACGGCGAGATGTCGAAGCCGAGCTTCCTCACCTACATCGTCGAGCGCCTCGGCGGCGTTGAAGTCACCAGCGAGCCGTTCGGCAATCCGTGGAAGGGCTCGCGCGAGAACAACAGCTTTCCCGAATACTATGCGTGGGAGGCCTCGCTCGGCCTCAACCCGGCGGTGGGGGCGAAGCGCGTGGTCTGCACCGGCCCGGTCACCTACAAGGGGCATGCGCAGGTCGGAAACGACATCGCGACCTTCAAGGCGGCGCTTGCGAAAGTGAAGGTCGAGGAGGCGTTCCTGCCGGCGATCTCGCCCGCCAACGTGGAGTTCTGGATCAGGAACGAGCACTACAAGTCCGACCAGGAGTACATCTTCGCGCTCGCCGACGCGCTGCGCGAGGAATACAAGGCGATCACCGATTCCGGCCTGATATTGCAGATCGACGATCCCAGGCTGGTGACCCAATACGTCATCGACGCCAGCATGTCGCTCGCCGATTACCGCAAATGGGCCGAGGTGCGGGTCGAGGCGCTCAATCACGCGCTGCGCGGGCTGCCGCAGGACCGCATCCGCTTCCACACCTGCTACAGCATCGACATGGGCCCGCGCACCAACGACGTCGAGCTGAAGAACGTCATCGACATTATTCTGAAGATCAAGGCCGGCGCCTACTCGTTCGAGGCGTCGAACCCGCGCCACGAGCACGAGTGGAAGGTGTGGAAGGGCGTCGACCTGCCCAAGGACAAGGTGCTGATCCCCGGCGTCATCACCCATTCGACGGTGCTGGTCGAGCATCCCGAGCTGGTGTGCGACCGTATCCTGCGCTTCGCGCAGGTGGTCGGCCGCGAGCGGGTGATCGCCGGCACCGACTGCGGCTTCGGCACCTTCGCCGGCATGATGACGATCCATCCGACCGTCGCCTGGGCGAAGCTCGAGGCGCTGGTGCAGGGCGCCAGGTTGGCGAGCGAGCAGCTCTGGGGCCGCGCGGCCGCGTGATGGCTCCGTGTCCCGGCCGAGCGCGCGCTCTTCGGCGCGCGAGAGCCGGGACCCAGGGCAACAAGCTACGTTGCTGCACCAATATTGCGCTTCGCAACTTATTGCGCTGGGTCCACGCAAGTCGAATTTACCCGACTTGCATGAATCTTAAGTGCTGATCTCGGGTAAACCCGAGATCGGTGTCTCGCTCCGCTCGCGCAAGAGCGCTCGCTGCACTCGCCCGGGACACGGGCGTCCCCCTCGCGCAGGAGCACAATGAGTTCCGCTTCGAACCTCAGCCCAAAAACTTCGCGATCGCGTCGGCGGCTTCCGGCTTCTCCAGATGCACGAGGTGGCCGGCGCCCTTGTAGATCCTGATGTCGGCGTGCGGGACGAGCTTGCGCCAGGTGTCGGCGTGCTGCACCGGGACGATCTTGTCCTCATCGCCCCACACGATCAGCGTCGGCACCTTGATGCGGTGCAGGTAGCGCATGAATTTGGGATCGGTCGGATGCTCCCAGAACAGCCGCGCCACCGTCCCGGATTCGCGGTAGCGAGCGCCGATGAAGTCGAGGTCGGGCTTCTCCGGCAGCCGCTTCTTGACGACCTCGAAATTCGACGCCAGCAGGCCGACAATCTGGTCGCCAGGGACCGCCAGGACGTCGAGGATCGGGTGCTGCGTGTCGATGATCCCCGCGGGCGCAATCAGCACGAGCTTCTTCACCCGGTGGCCGTGCTCCGAGCAGAACTTGGCGGCGAGATATCCGCCGAGCGACAGCCCGACCAGGTTGACGGTGTCGAGCTTGAGGACGTCGAACAGCTCGAGATAGTGCATCACGTAGTCGTGCAGGTCGGTGAAGGTGGCATCGTCGCCGGACTCGCCGAAGCCGGGGTGATACGGCGCGATCACGCGGAAGGTCCTGGCCCACGGCGCCATGAAATCGAACCCGTCGATGGTCCCGGCGCCGTGCAGGAACACGACCGGCTCGCCGGTGCCGGCCGAATGGACGACGGTCTTCACGCCGTCGACCGCAAGCTCCTCGCGCTTGAACATCGCGTCCCCCGTCGTCACTCGGCGGCGATCTGCTGCGCCGGGGCCCGGCGCAGGCGCGGCATCACCTCCTCGGCGAACAGCGTCAGGTTCTTGACCGTCTTCCAGTGCGGCATGTCGGCGACGTGCATGACCGCGTTGATGTGGCTCGATCCCATCCACTCGGCCCAGGACCCGAGCCGGTCGGCCACCATCTCGGGCGTGCCGACGGCGATGAAGAACGACTTGCTGATGAGGTCGAAATCGAAGCCGCCGTGCATCTTGTCGGCGCCGGCGGCGCGGATCTTGAGCTGATCGACCGACAGGTAGCCGGGCGGCGCGAGATACTGCGGCGTGGTGCGCACGTAGTCCTCGAAGAACGCCTTGAGGTGCGGCACATATTCCTGCCGGGCGCGCTCCTCGGTCTCCGCCACGTAGACGAAGGTCAGGATCGGAAGCTGCTCCGGCCGGATGGTGTGGCCGAAATCGCCGGCGCGCTTGCGCAGGTTCTCGTTGAGCTCGTGCGCGCGCTGCTGGGTGACGAACACGGAGCAATAGCCGAAGCCGTATTCGGCGGCGATGTCGATCGTCTCCGGGCTGCCGGTGCCGACGATGTAGCAGGGCGGATGCGGCCGCTGCATCGGCCGCGGCCAGGGATTGAGGAAGCGATAGGTGTAGTGCGTCCCGTAGTGGGTGGTCGGACCGTCGGCGGTCCAGGCCTGCAGGATGATCTTGAGCGACTCGCGGAACTTGTCTCGTGCCGTGGCCGGGCTCACCGGGTTCGCCCAGTACTCCATGCCGGTGCCGAGCGGGAACGCCACCTCCAGCCGCCCGTTCGACATCACGTCGAGGATGGCGTACTCCTCGGCCAGCCGGTTCGGCAGCATCAGATTGGGGGGCGTGCCCCACACGCAGATCCTGGCGCGCTTGGTCTGCGGCACCAGCGCCGCCGCGATCAGGTTCGGCGTCGCCATCATGCTGTAGACGGTGTTGTGGTGCTCGTTCACCACCACCGCGTCGTAACCGAGCTGGTCGGCAAGGACGAGCTCGGCGAGATAACGCTGATAGAGCGCGTGGCCCTTGTCCGGGTCATAGTGCTTGTTCGACAGGTTGACCCAAACCGACTTGTAGTCCTTGTGGTTCTCCGGCAGGTGCGCGTAAGGCATGAAATGCGTGCAGTTGAAGCGGAGCTGCTGCTGCGCCATTGCTTCCTCCCGTCGTTCTTTTGTCTCGCGTTCCGTCATTCTATCAGATGCGGTGTGCGTCAACGAGCCGAGGTTGCCGCCTCCCCGCCGAGGTAAGCCGTCCGCACCATCTCGTCCTTGGACAGCGCCTCGGCGGTGTCGGCGCCCACGATATGGCCGTTGTCCAGGAGATAGCCGCGATCCGCGATCGCCAGACTCTGCTTGGCGTTCTGCTCCACCAGGAAGATGCCGACGCCGGCGTCCTTGATGCGCGCGAGCGTGCGGAACAGCTCGCGGCATAAGAGCGGCGACAGGCCGAGCGACGGCTCGTCCAGCATCAGGATCGACGGCGCCGACATCATGGCGCGGCCGACCGCCACCATCTGCCGCTCGCCGCCGCTCATGGTCCGCACCAGTTGCCGGCGCCGTTCGGCGAGCTTCGGGAACAGCGCGAGCACGCGCGCCATGTTCTCCGCCTCGCGCGCACGCGCCCGTCTGGGATGCGCGCCGAGCACCAGGTTCTCGTGCACGGTCAGGTCGGCGAACACGCCGCGGTCCTCGGGCACCAGCGCGATTCCCGCCTCGACGATCTCGTGCGGCGGGTGGCGGGTGATGTCGTTTCCTTCCATCAGTACCGTGCCGCCGTCCGCGGCCCGGATCTGGCCGGCGATCGCGCGCAGGAAGGTGCTCTTGCCGGCGCCGTTGGCGCCGAGCATCACGACGATCTCGCCGGCCGACACCTTGACCGACACGTTCTCCACCGCGCGGTGACGGCCGTAGAAGACCGACAGGTTGCGGCTCTCAAGCATCGTCGTCCCCGAGATAGGCCCGGATCACTTCGCTGTCGGCCAGCACGTCCTTGGGCGTGCCTTCGGCGATCTTCATGCCGCTGTTCATCACCACGCAGCGGCCGCACAGGCTGCGAATGGCGTCCATGACATGCTCGACGACGATGATGGTGCGGCCTTCGTCGCGCAATTGCTCGACCAGCTTGATTCCGGTCTTCAGCTCGGTCGGGTTGAGACCGGCCAGCCACTCGTCGAGCAGCAGGACCTTCGGGTCGGACGCCAGCGCGCGGGCGAGCTCGACCCGCTTCTGGTCGATATAGGTCAGCGCCGTCACCGGCGTGTTCGCGCCGGTCTCGAGGCCGACCCGCCGCAGCAAGCTGACGGCGTAGTCCTCGAGCTCGCCGCCCCAGCGCCGGCTGTGGCCGAAGACGCCGCCCGCGGCCACGTTTTCGAGCACCGTCATCCCCGGAAGCATGCGGACGATCTGGAACGTGCGGGCGATTCCCTTGTTGGCGATCTCGTTCGCCCGCAATGCGGAAATCTCGTCGTCGTACAGCCGGATCTGCCCGGCGGTCGGCTTCAGCGCGCCGGAGATCAGGTTCAGCATCGTGGTCTTGCCGGAGCCGTTCGGCCCGATCAGGCCGAGCACCTCGTTCTCGGCGAGCTCGAAGGAGACACGGTCGACCGCGGTCAGCCCGCCGAACCGCTTGCTGACGTCGCTGACCCGCAGCGCGGGTTTGGCCGGCGCGGCGCTAGGCATGGCCCCGCTTCCGCCATTGCAGCATGGCCTTGAGCCATCCCGGCGTGCTGCCGGCGCCCGCCGATCCGGACCCGCCGCGGCGGTGCCCGATCAGGTCCTCGAGCAGTCCGACCACGCCGCGCGGAATGACATAGACGATGAGCAGGAAGGACACGCCGAGCAGCAACGTGGTCTGCGCCGGGAATTTCGCCGAGATGAATTCCCACAGCAGCGTGAAGGGAATGACCCCCAGCAAGGGCCCCCACAGCCGGTGGACGCCGCCGAGCAGCGCCATGATCACGACCTCGAAGGTGAGGAACGGGCTGAACGCGATCGAGGGCTCGACATAGCTCCAGCGCGGCGCCAGCAACGCCCCGGTGATCGACGCGAAGGTGCTCGAGATCACGAACAGGACGACCTTGGCACGCGCCGTGTTGATCCCGACATGGACCGCCACCACCTCGTCGTTGCCGATGATGCGCAGCGCAAAGCCGAGCCGCGAGCGTCCGATGAGCCAGCCGACCAGGAACACGACGGCCGCGAGCATCAGCAGCAGCCAATACAGCGTCTGGTCCGGCAGGGTGATCAGCACATAGAGCCCGCTGCTGGCGCCCATGACGTTCTGGGCCCAGGCCACGATCTGGCGCACCAGCTCGGCGAGGCCCAGCGTGAAGATGACGAAATAGACGCCGGAGATGCGCAGCGTGGCGAGGCCGACGATCATGGCGAACAGCGCGCCGGCGATCGCGGCGATGACGATGAGGGCCGGATACGGCAGATAGTCGAGGCCGGCGGCCACGATATACATGCCGACGCCGAAGAACGCCGCGGTGGCGAGCGAGATGTAGTTGGTCGGGCCGGAGAACAGCGTCCACGACGTCGCCAGCACGGTGAACATGGCGATCGAGACGCCGAGCGACAGCCAATAGCCGGAGCCGGAGAACGGCAGCAGCGAAGCGGCGGCAAACAGCAGCGCCGCGATGGCGAGATGCCGCTTGTCGCGTGCGCTCAAACCCAGCGTGGTGCGAAAGCTCCGCGCCGCCCGCGTCAGCGCGCCGGCGTCCGGTCGGAGGTTTGTCCCGCCGCCGGTCAAGACGAGCGCCTCCCGAACAGTCCCTCCGGCCGCACCAGCAGGATGATGATGAACAGCATGTAGGCCGCCGCCAGGGTCAGGCCCGGATCGATGAAGGTCGCCACGAAGGTCTCGGTCAGTCCGAGAATGAAGGACGCGACGATCGCGCCGCGGATGTCGCTGACGCCGCCCAGGATGACGATGACCAGCGCCTTGAGGGTGAAGATGACGCCCACCGAGGCGTCGAAGGTCAGGAACATGCTGAGCAGCGAGCCGCCCGCCGCGCTCACCGCGCCGCCCAGCGCGAACGCCATCGCCGAGGCGCGCTCGACATTGATGCTCACCAGCGCGGCGGCGCCCGGGTTGACGGCGACCGCGCGCAGCGAAAGCCCGGCGCGGGTCCAATGCAGCCAGCCGTAGAGGCAGGCGCACAGCATCGCCGAGCCGAGGAAGGCCGCGATCCGGTTGAGCGCATAGGGCTCGCCGAGGATGACGAACGGCCGGGCGAGATAGGAATAGGTGAGCATCTCGCCGCCGAACACGGTCAGCAGGATGCCGATGAAGATGAAGCTCAGGCCGAACGTCGCCAGGATCGAATCGACGTCGAGCTGGCCCTGGCTCTTGGCGCGCCTCACCAGCGGCAGGATCAGGACCCGGTAGACCGCCCAGTTCACCGCGAAGGCCACCGGCACGACGCCGATGATCGACAGGAACGGGCTCGCCTGCGCGGCGGCGAAGAACCAGAACGTGGCGAAGGCCCCTGCGACGATCACCTCGCCGTAGGCCAAATTCATAACGCGGGCGACGCCGTATTGCAGCTGCAGCCCCATCGCGATGAGCGCGTAGGTGCCGCCGAGCAGCAGGCCGACGATGAGGACGCTCATTACGAACGCCGTGCCCGATCGGGGAGGATCGCCCGGCGTCGGATCGGACCGCGCCGGGCCGCTGTTCGCGGACGCTTACCAGCCGGTCTTGAGCTTCACCGGCTTGTAGTCCGCGAAGCCGATGCCGTCGACGGCGTGGAAGAAGCCGTCCTGCCACTGCCCCACGGTCCAGAATCGGTTGAGCTTCTGGTTGCGGATATCGACTTCGCCGATGATGGTCTTGAACGTGTGGCTCTTGAGGTAGGCGGTGATCTTGGCCCGGTCGACCTCGCCGACGCCTTCCATCGCCTGCTCCAGGATCTGCAGGAAGGTGTAGTAGAGCAGGCTGCCCCAGTGGTCGGCGTCCACGCCCGTCACCTTCTTGTGGCGCTCGTAGTAGCCGCGGATGTCGGGGTTGTCCTGAATGCCGCCGGCGCCCAGCACGTTTTCCGCCGATGCGCCGAACTTCCCGCGGAAGGTCGGGAACGCGACCCCGACCGCGCTGTAATAGGCCTTCACGTTGAGCCCTTCGATCTTGGCCTGCTCGGCGAGCCCGAACGTGTCCGACGGATAGGACCAGGCGACGAACGCATCCGGGTTCTCGGCCTTCACCGCCTTGATGACCGGTGCGAAGTCCTGCGCCGTGTTCGGATAGGATTTGTCGTAGACGATGTCGAAGCCGGCCTGCTTGAAGATCGGGCGGCCGGCGTTGGCGAGCTCGATGCCGAAGGCATCGGCGACGTTGACGATGGCGACGCGGTTGCCGATCTTGCCCTGGTCCTTGAGCTTCTTCATGACGTTGGCCGCCGACTGGGCGAACGAGCTGGTCGAGCCCTGGACGAAGAACAGCCCGGGATAGCGCGCAATCAACGCGTCCATCTGGTCGGTGACGGCGGCCTGGGTCACCTGCGGATAGCCGTACTTGGCGAAGACCGGCGCGACCGCAAGATTCCAGCCGGTGCCGTAGACCGGCATGATGAAATCGACCTTGTCCTGGGTCGCCAGGCGTTCCACCGCCTTGATCGCCTCGGCCGGCTGGCTGCGGTCGTCGTACTCGATCATCTCGATCTTGCGCTGGCCGGCCTTGAGCTTGAGCCCGCCGCGATCGTTGATCTCCTGTGCCCAGAGCTTGAAGTTCGGCCAGTGGGTGACCGCGGCGCCTGCGGCCATGAAGCCCGTTCGCGGTCCGACCACGCCGATCCGCACGGTGTCCTGGCCGTACGCGGCGCCGGGACCGAGCAATCCCGCGAGCGCGGTCACGGCGACAAGTGTCAACGGTGCTCGTCGGTCCATTCTATCCTCCCAGTCGGTTTTGCTTGATTGCAAAGATTTGGGCGTAGCGACGGCATGCACCTGTCAATTTTGCCTTGGCTGCCATGGCATGCGGCTGAGCCCGCCGAAGAGGTTTCGGTCCCGGCGCATTGGTGGATTGGTCTTCCGCCCGTGTGGTCAGCGTAGCAATTCGCCGCCGGTCCGCAAAGGCTTTAGGCGCGGCGATCGGGGCCTACTGCCGCGGTGAAAGCGGCGGCGTATCTCAAGATTTCGTACGGATCGCCTTTGCCGGAGTCGGAGCCGGCGGCGCGTCCGCGATTGGGCGGCGGCTGACCGCAGCAGCGCCGGCGCCGCCATGGAGGCGGCGGCGAGCGCGGCCATGCCATGAGCAAGCCGGCGACGCGAGGTATGGGGGGCGCGGCCTTCGGCCATGACGCTTCAGTCCGACTTCGGGTTTGGGCGGGGGCTGACGGTAAATTTGAACCCGGCGGCCTTCACCTGCTCGGCGAGATTGCTCAATTGCTCGGGCGACACGTTCTCGTCGCTGCAAATGATGATCCGAGTAGCCTTGTCGGCGGTCGCCGCGTTGATCGCGCGATCCAGTCCCTTGCCGTCGACAGGTGCCCCATCGAGCGTCAACGTCAGGTCGGCCTTGAGATTGAGATAGCGCAGCTTTTCATCATCGGCCTCCTGCGGCGCCTGGCGGAAACGGATGGGCACGCTGAGACTCACGAAGGCGCCCGCGACGCCTTCGGGCGGCGGAGGAAAGGGGTGGGCACGCTCGAGCATCGCCAGCGCCTCGGCGTCGAACGCGGGGACCTGCGAGCTTTCGGCGACCTCGCTCGCGAGCAGGTTTCCCGCCCGGTCGATGCGAAACGATACTTTGACCAGGCCTTCCTTGCAGTAGCCGCTCGCCGGAAATGCCTTGGCCCGTTCGATACGGTCGACCATTTGAAGGCGCCAGTCGGCGACCGCGGCCGCCGGAGTGCTCTTCGGCGACGCCGGCAGCGGCGCGGGATCGCGGGCGGCCGCCGTCATCGACAGGCACAGGACGATGCCGCTCGAGCAGCCCAGGAGCGAAAAGGCCGAGAGCGGACGACGAAGCGCGCGCACCCGCATCGGGAATCTCCAACGATATTTGCCGAGTCAATTCTACCTCGGAATTCGACAGCCCCAAGGACTGCCGCTCACGACGAACGGCGCGCCGCTGGCGTGGCGCGCGTGCAGAATCGATGCACCCTCGGCGCTACTTCAACCGCTTCGCCGCCTCTTCGGTGATGCTCAGGTCGGTGTACTTCCTGATGTCGAGGCTCGCGCGCACGAAGCCCAGATCCTTGGTCATGTCGAGGTTCTTCTGCAGCGCGTCGAGGTCCGGGATCATGTTGGGGTCGCGATAGTAGTCCTTCTCGGTGAACAGCCAGCTGAAGCGCTCGGCCGGCTGCTTGGTCACCCGCGCGGCGATCTCGGCCGCCTCCTTCTGGTTCTTGGGGTCGAGATACCACTGCACGATGCGCAGCGTGTCCTCCATGAAATCGACCATGGCGGCGCGGTTCTTGTCGAGGAACGGCTTGCGCGCGGTCCACACGATCATCTCGGTCACGCCGATCGCCTCGCGCTGGGTGTAGAGCGCGCGCGCGATCTTGCGCAGCTCGGGATCGAGCGAGAACGGCAGCACGCCGGGAATGAGGTCGACCTTCTTCTCGGCGAGCATCGCCCGCATGGTCGGGAACGGCGACTCCACCACCGTGTAGTCGCGCTTGTCCTCCAGCCCGAACTTGCGCAGCATCGCGCGGGTGGCGACGTCGACCGCACTGCCGGCGGCGTTGGTGCCGATGACCTTGCCCTTGAGGTCCTCGGGCTTCTTGATGGGTCCGTCGGCGAGCACGAGGTATTCCTGCGTGTAGCGGCCCGGCATGCCGTCGCGGAACTCGTCGGCGATCACGCGGATGTCGTCGAGGCCGGCGTTCTGGATCGCGATGCCGAGCGTCGAATAGGCGAGGTTGGCGATCTCGAGCTCGCCGTTCGCCATCGCGGTGATCATCGGCGGCGTGCCCTGATAGCGCACCGGCTCGAGCACGTAGGACTTGCCGAGATGCCGGGCGAGGTCCTTCTTCTCCAGGAGGATCGAGGCCCAGTTGGACACCGGCGCCACCCACGACGCGCGGATCTTCACCGGATCGGCGCCGTGCGCGGCGGTGGAGACGGCGGCCGCGGCAACAGCAGGCAACAGGAATTTCAACAGACGCATGGGCTTTCCTCCAAATGATCGGGCGTCATTGGCCGCAACGTTTGCAGCGCCGCGGTCCGGTTGGCAAGCGTCTAAACGGCGCAGCCTCGGCAGAGCGCTTGCGGCGCGCGGCAACCGAAAAGCCCGCAATCGGCATTCGTCGGCCAATTACGGGGACGCTTCCTCCAGCACCCGGCCTTTGGTCTCGACCGCGAACAGCGCGGTGATGACGGCCGCGACCGCCGCAACGGCTGCGAACGCGAGGAAGACCTTGGGCAGGTCGGGGATCTGCGCGGGGGTGAGCCGCGCGCCGATCATCTGTCCGACCACGATCGGCCCGATGATGGAGGCGAAGCGCAGCCAGGCGGTGGCGGTGCCGACACCGAGCGCGCGCACGCGGGTCGGATAGAGCTCGGGCGTGTAGAGATAGACGCCGATATTGATGGTGCTGACGAAAAGATAGGCGATCGTCATCGAGACTAGCACCTGCTGCGCAGACGGCGCCGGAGCCATCGCCAGCGCCGCCAACGCGATCGCCCCGGCCGCGAACGACACCGCGAACCAGAGTCGCCGTCCGACATAATCAATCGTCAGTGCGCAGACCAGGGTACCGAGCAAGCCGACCGCCTGCGTGATCAGCCCGTAGCGCAGCGACACATCGAGCGGGAGCTGGAACACGGTGCGGTACACGGTCGGCAGCCAGATCGAGAGGCCGTAGTTGACGAAATAGGCCGCGAACCAGATCACCCAGACCACCAAGGTGCGCCGCAGATAGAGCGGGCCGAACAGGTCGGCGAGCGAGGCGGGCTTGTCCAGGGTGGAGACGACCGGCTGCGGCGGCGGCAACGGCTTGCCGGTCGCCTTCTCGGTCTCGCGCTCGATCAGCGTCATCGCGGCTTGCGCCTCTGCGGTGTGGCCGCGCACCGCCAGCCAGCGCGGCGATTCCGGCAGCAGCCAGCGCAGCACCAGCGCTAGGAACGCCGGCAGCGCGCCGATCACGAACATCCATTGCCAGCCGAAATGCGGCACGACCCACAGACCGACCAGGCTCGCGCTGACCAAGCCGATCGGGAACACCAGTTCGTAAAGGAGGACGAAGCGGCCGCGGCCCTTGGCCCTGGCAAGCTCGCTGATGAAGACAGCGGCGACCGGCACCTCGCCGCCCAGTCCGATGCCCTGGATGGTGCGGAACACCAGCAGCGAGTTGTAGTCCCAGGCGAAGGCGCAAACCAGGCTCATCACGGCGAACAGCGCGATCGACCAGATCATCGCGGTCATCCGCCCGTAGCGCTCGGCGACCCAGCCGAACAACAGCGCGCCGATCAGCTGACCGACGAAGCCGGCGGAGATCATAAAGCCGATCTGCTGCGGGGCGAGCTTCCAGAGCGGGACGATCACCGGCAGCACGGTGGCGATCGCCAGCGCGTCGAAGGCGTCGAAGAAGGTGGCGACGCCGACGATGATGCGCGCCTTCACCTGCCACCACGAGGTCGGCAGCCGCTCCAGCCGCGCCACGATATCGTCGACCGCCGCGGCGTGGCCCGTGCTCGTGCTCGCCATGGTTCCCTCCCGCTTGTGCCCTCCGGTCGACGGCGCGCTCTTGCCTTATGCCGGCAATTTCAGCAGCCGTGCCGCCGTGTTGAAGCAGATGTCGTTGCGGACTTTTTCGTCGAGCGATACCCCGTCGATGAAATGCGCCGCCTCCTCGACCGACTCGAACGGATAGTCGGCGGCGAACATCACGCGGTCGTGGCCGAGCGCGCCGATCGTGCAGGCCAAGGGCTCGGCCGAGCACATGCCCGATGTCGCCACGACGATGTTGTCCTTGACGTATTGCGACGGAAGCTTGGCGAGCTTCACCGCGTAGAAGCCCGGACCTGCCCGGCTGTCGAAGCGCCACAGCAGGAACGGCAGGGTTTCGCCGAGATGGCCGAGCGCCAGCCTGGCGCGCGGGAAGCGGTCGAAGACGCCGCCGAAGATGATGCGCAGGGCGTGCGAGCCGGTCTCGAAGGTCCATTCCCAGGTCGCGCGCCGCAGCCCCTTGTGGCCGTCCAGCACCGGAGCGGGCGTGACCGGATCGGCCGGATGCAGATAGACGAGCGCGCCGAGCGCCTGCGCCCGTTCCCAGAACGGATCGAGCGAGGGATGGTCGAGATACTGGCCGTTGGTGTGGCCGTTGATCATGGCGCCGCAGAACTTGAGGTCGCGCATCGCGCGCTCGAGCTCGTCCGCGGCGGCGACGGGGTCCTGCATCGGCAGATGCGCGAAGCCGGAATAGCGGTTCGGGCGCTTGGCGACTTCGCGCGCCAGGAAGTCGTTCGACTCGCGCGCCCTGCGAACCGCGGTCTTCGGATCGCGTTCGGCCTGCACGCCCGGACCCGCCAGCGAGAGCACGCAACGCGCGATGCCGGCGCGATCCATGACGGCGAGCCGCATCTCCCCGAAGTCGGTCAAGCGCGCGAGGAAGTCGGTCCGCTTGTTCGCCGGCAGATCGACGACCGTCGGTCCCCAATAATCCTCGAAGCCGGGAGTGAGGCAATGCTCTTCGAGCGCGATCTTCCGGACCATGCCGCTCCTTGTTCCCCACCGTCGTGTGCTGTTCCGGCTTTTGGTTGACGCGGATCAATGGGTGAGCCAGCAAGCAAGTTTGCGCGCTGCTTGGCTCATGTCATCGAGATCAGGGGTTGGAGACCGACGTGCAGAAGCAAAGCGGGGCGCGCGTCGTCAACGGCAAGAGCCAAGAGAAGAGCCAGGTGCAGGTGATCGCGCGCGCGGCCGCGATCCTGCGCGCGCTCGAGGAGCAGCCGGCGGGGCTGAGCCTCGGGCAGATCGCGCA